>NZ_JBGQRB010000163.1:0-214 GCF_045528645.1 Ruoffia sp. FAM 20857 | reverse complement strand
TGACTACTGCCACACATTTGTACCACTGATGCCAACTTTCTTACCACTGTTTGCCAAAGAATGTACCACCTTTTGCCAGCTTAATGTACCACTAAAGAAATATCCCATAACCACTGTGATTTAAGTTAGTTATGGGATATCTTTACATAATCCATAGGATTATATTAGTTTTTCATAGTAATATCCTAGAAGTTATTGGATAAACCCAGTCGTT
>NZ_JBGQRB010000162.1:0-217 GCF_045528645.1 Ruoffia sp. FAM 20857 | reverse complement strand
CCCATGAAGGTGCCAATCAACGTGCACGTCTTAAGGGTAGAAATCCTAAGTACACGGTCGAGCTACTTAAAGACATTCAAGATAAATTAGAACGTACATGGTCACCTGAACAAATTGTTGGACGAGACTATCAGGGAAAACTTTCCTTTAAATCCATCTATAACTGGATTTACCAAGATATCTTAAAGGTACCCCTAACTGTCTTAAGACACAAAGG
>NZ_JBGQRB010000161.1:0-228 GCF_045528645.1 Ruoffia sp. FAM 20857 | reverse complement strand
AACGTACATGGTCACCTGAACAAATTGTTGGACGAGACTATCAGGGAAAACTTTCCTTTAAATCCATCTATAACTGGATTTACCAAGATATCTTAAAGGTACCCCTAACTGTCTTAAGACACAAAGGAAAAAGTCGAGAGCCTCAAGAAACGCGAGGAAAGTTTAATATCGGCACTCCCATCTCAAAACGCCCCAAATCTGTGAAGAATCGAAAAGAGTTCGGGCATT
>NZ_JBGQRB010000160.1:0-235 GCF_045528645.1 Ruoffia sp. FAM 20857 | reverse complement strand
TATCAAATCTTATTCAAAAAAGACCTGAAAATTAAGCGTAAATACTTGACAACCCAAAAAACACCTAAAAAATCTCACTTGATTAGAGCTTTTTTAGGAGGAATTAATGTGAATAACTATCAAAAAATAACGTATCAATATCTACAGTCAGCGATTCAATCCGTTTGTCAAAATCGGGAAGAACATGTCTATTATCCTTCCGCTGATTTTACTCGGAAACGCAAACTGCCCATGT
>NZ_JBGQRB010000159.1:0-245 GCF_045528645.1 Ruoffia sp. FAM 20857 | reverse complement strand
GTTAGAAGAAACCGTCATTCATCTTTTTCAAAAAGGTATTACCATGTCTGAAATTGCTGATTTGATTGAGAAAATGTACGGTCATCACTATACACCACAAACGATGTCCAATATGACTAAAGTCTTTTCTGAAGAAGTCGCTGCTTTTAAAAAACGTCCACTAAATGATCATTATGCCGCTATTTATCTGGACGCTACCTACATTCCCTTGAAACGTAAAACAGTAGATAAAGAAGCGATTCATA
>NZ_JBGQRB010000158.1:0-248 GCF_045528645.1 Ruoffia sp. FAM 20857 | reverse complement strand
AGTGAATTCTCCTTTTAGTAATGTATGGTAACTTTATTATATAGGAATTCACTGGCTTTTGTGTACATACAAAAAAAGGTGTCAGTGAGATTTCTCTCACCAACACCAAAAATTCAAGAACCATTTTAATCAAGATCAAGCAGCATAAGTTGTTGCTTGATCTTTTTTATTTGTCTGAGGGACATATAATCGCGTCATAAGTAAAATACGGTCTCTAAAATGACTGTAATTTCGATAGCCGTAGGCTG
>NZ_JBGQRB010000157.1:0-252 GCF_045528645.1 Ruoffia sp. FAM 20857 | reverse complement strand
AAGACTTGAGTTATAAAAGAATCGAAAAGCGACATTTCCCCCATGGGGGAAACCCTATACCTAAAAGTCTAATGGGGTATGTCTTTTGAATAACAATAGTGTTGCATTTGATTTGACAACAGAGGTATCAAATCTTATTCAAAAAAGACCTGAAAATTAAGCGTAAATACTTGACAACCCAAAAAACACCTAAAAAATCTCACTTGATTAGAGCTTTTTTAGGAGGAATTAATGTGAATAACTATCAAAAAA
>NZ_JBGQRB010000156.1:0-255 GCF_045528645.1 Ruoffia sp. FAM 20857 | reverse complement strand
TTACAACACTTTTAGTTTCATACCAATCACTAATTAATTGAAAGAGTAATTCAGAACCATTCTTGTTAAATGGGACGTAACCCATTTCATCTAATATAACCAACTGTACTCGATTAAATCGTTTTTTTAACCGCTCTAATTGATTGTTTTTCCATGCTCGTTCAAGTTCTAAGACAAGGTCACTAACTCGCCAAAATCGAGTCTCAATACCCTGTTGACAAGCTTTGTAGCCTAAAGCACTAGCTAAATGAGTTT
>NZ_JBGQRB010000155.1:0-255 GCF_045528645.1 Ruoffia sp. FAM 20857 | reverse complement strand
GTGAATAACTATCAAAAAATAACGTATCAATATCTACAGTCAGCGATTCAATCCGTTTGTCAAAATCGGGAAGAACATGTCTATTATCCTTCCGCTGATTTTACTCGGAAACGCAAACTGCCCATGTCGGTTGTTATTGAATCGATTATTAAATTCGGCGCTCAAAGCCTTAACAGCGAATTACTTGAACAATGGAACTACCATGTCGAAACTCCCACCGCTTCAGCTTTTGTTCAAGCACGTGCAAAATTAAAA
>NZ_JBGQRB010000154.1:0-255 GCF_045528645.1 Ruoffia sp. FAM 20857 | reverse complement strand
GTGAATAACTATCAAAAAATAACGTATCAATATCTACAGTCAGCGATTCAATCCGTTTGTCAAAATCGGGAAGAACATGTCTATTATCCTTCCGCTGATTTTACTCGGAAACGCAAACTGCCCATGTTGGTTGTTATTGAATCGATTATTAAATTCGGCGCTCAAAGCCTTAACAGCGAATTACTTGAACAATGGAACTACCATGTCGAAACTCCCACCGCTTCAGCTTTTGTTCAAGCACGTGCAAAATTAAAA
>NZ_JBGQRB010000153.1:0-255 GCF_045528645.1 Ruoffia sp. FAM 20857 | reverse complement strand
GGGTCGCTGCTCGCTGTACCATCCATTGTAGCACGTGTGTAGCCCAGGTCATAAGGGGCATGATGATTTGACGTCATCCCCACCTTCCTCCGGTTTGTCACCGGCAGTCTCATTAGAGTCCCCAACCTAATGCTGGCAACTAATGATAAGGGTTGCGCTCGTTGCGGGACTTAACCCAACATCTCACGACACGAGCTGACGACAACCATGCACCACCTGTCTCCTTGCCCCGAAGGGCTTCACCTATCTCTAGGC
>NZ_JBGQRB010000152.1:0-255 GCF_045528645.1 Ruoffia sp. FAM 20857 | reverse complement strand
ATGCACGTCGGTTTGGGCTCTTCCCGTTTCGCTCGCCGCTACTCAGGGAATCGATTTTTCTTTCTCTTCCTGCAGGTACTTAGATGTTTCAGTTCTCTGCGTCTACCTCACTTGCGTGTAACAGCCAGTAGCTGTTGGGTTCCCCCATTCGGAAATCTCTGGATCTTAGCTTACTTACAGCTCCCCAAAGCATATCGGTGTTCGTCCCGTCCTTCATCGGCTCCTAGTGCCAAGGCATTCACCGTGCGCCCTTTG
>NZ_JBGQRB010000151.1:0-255 GCF_045528645.1 Ruoffia sp. FAM 20857 | reverse complement strand
GGGTCGCTGCTCGCTGTACCATCCATTGTAGCACGTGTGTAGCCCAGGTCATAAGGGGCATGATGATTTGACGTCATCCCCACCTTCCTCCGGTTTGTCACCGGCAGTCTCATTAGAGTCCCCAACCAAATGCTGGCAACTAATGATAAGGGTTGCGCTCGTTGCGGGACTTAACCCAACATCTCACGACACGAGCTGACGACAACCATGCACCACCTGTCTCCTTGCCCCGAAGGGCTTCACCTATCTCTAGGC
>NZ_JBGQRB010000150.1:0-255 GCF_045528645.1 Ruoffia sp. FAM 20857 | reverse complement strand
CTACTCCCGAACCAAAGCGATTAAAGACGATCCATCTTTTCGGTTCCTATCAACCACGTCTAAGTTTGATTTTTTAAAACGAGGCAGTAAGGATTATTACGAAATACGTTTCCGAGTGGTTAGACTCAAGCTAAGTGAAAGCACCTACGAGTGCTTGATAACAAATCTTGATGACAACTTTACACCCAATGACTTAAAAGAATTATACCATTTACGGTGGGGAATTGAGACTTCTTTTCGTGATTTAAAGCATTC
>NZ_JBGQRB010000149.1:0-255 GCF_045528645.1 Ruoffia sp. FAM 20857 | reverse complement strand
CAAAGGGCGCACGGTGAATGCCTTGGCACTAGGAGCCGATGAAGGACGGGACGAACACCGATATGCTTTGGGGAGCTGTAAGTAAGCTAAGATCCAGAGATTTCCGAATGGGGGAACCCAACAGCTAATGGCTGTTACACGCAAGTGAGGTAGACGCAGAGAACTGAAACATCTAAGTACCTGCAGGAAGAGAAAGAAAAATCGATTCCCTGAGTAGCGGCGAGCGAAACGGGAAGAGCCCAAACCGACGTGCAT
>NZ_JBGQRB010000148.1:0-255 GCF_045528645.1 Ruoffia sp. FAM 20857 | reverse complement strand
GAATGCTTTAAATCACGAAAAGAAGTCTCAATTCCCCACCGTAAATGGTATAATTCTTTTAAGTCATTGGGTGTAAAGTTGTCATCAAGATTTGTTATCAAGCACTCGTAGGTGCTTTCACTTAGCTCGAGTCTAACCACTCGGAAACGTATTTCGTAATAATCCTTACTGCCTCGTTTTAAAAAATCAAACTTAGACGTGGTTGATAGGAACCGAAAAGATGGATCGTCTTTAATCGCTTTGGTTCGGGAGTAG
>NZ_JBGQRB010000147.1:0-255 GCF_045528645.1 Ruoffia sp. FAM 20857 | reverse complement strand
AAAAAGATCCATAGTTTTCCTATAAAATAGATGTACCAACCAACTATTAGAAGGAGAAAGCTATGAATCCATACACACATCTTACCATGAATGAGCGAGAAACAATATTCCTAATGTATGAACAAGGTGAAACTATCGGGCATATATCCGAGACCCTGGACCGTTCTAAATCGACTATCTCAAGAGAATTACATCGTAATTCAAACAAGGATGGCAGTTATTCACCGTCAACTGCTCATGGAGAGTATAAACGTA
>NZ_JBGQRB010000146.1:0-255 GCF_045528645.1 Ruoffia sp. FAM 20857 | reverse complement strand
TAAAGTGACTCCCTTGATCTGAATGAATCAGGGTTTGCGTCGCTAAACTCACCGGATGCTGGGCGATAAGTTGTCGTATCATCTTCAAAACAAACGCAATATGAAGCATCGGGCTGAGTTCATAAGACAGAATTTCGTTCGTAAAGGCATCTTTAACCGTCGCTAAATACGCCCACTTCTGCCTGCCATACGGCAAATAAGTAATATCCGTCAACAGCACGGAACGCGGTCCGTAAGCTCTAAACTCACGTTTAA
>NZ_JBGQRB010000145.1:0-255 GCF_045528645.1 Ruoffia sp. FAM 20857 | reverse complement strand
TTAATCCTAGAGGCATTTAATTACCGTCAAAAGCCCAAAGGACAGCGACAAATATTGATGCATTTAGCTCACAATCGCACCCCGATGTGCCGCAGTAAAATTCGTCGATTGATGAAGAAATTCAATTTAGTGTGTCCGATTCGTAAGCCTCGTTTTCAACGCCAAGTATCTGCGGAGTATCAGGCTGAACATGTCAAACCCAACTATGTTAAACGTGAGTTTAGAGCTTACGGACCGCGTTCCGTGCTGTTGACG
>NZ_JBGQRB010000144.1:0-255 GCF_045528645.1 Ruoffia sp. FAM 20857 | reverse complement strand
TACAAAACTGATAATATTGAATAGGGCTTAGCTTCGCTAAGTTCCATTGGTAACGCTCATTGTTGTAGTAATCCATATACTCTTCAATGAGCTTTTTTACGTCCTCATAATCTTCACACGAAGCGAGGTCAATCTCGTCTTTCATATGTCCATAAAAAGATTCCTGAGGGGCATTGTCCCAACAATTCCCACGTCGGGACATCGATTGAATTAACCCATTATTCTCCACAAGGTACTGAAATTTCACACTGGTAA
>NZ_JBGQRB010000143.1:0-255 GCF_045528645.1 Ruoffia sp. FAM 20857 | reverse complement strand
AGCCCTGTGAGACTTTTTCTTTAATGTAGACTTGTTGGTCTGCAGGAAGGACACACTTACGTCTACCACACCGTTGTTTGTTTTTCTTATATTGTTGGTAATACTCAATGGCGGTATGGCCCTCTTTAAAGAAGTTGATGACGTTATAAATGGGTGTTCTAGAACGTTTTAAACGACTGGCAATGGTCGAGACCGGAATATGTTGGTGGTAATATGATTCTATCATCACCAGTTCATCCGTGGTAAGATGGGTGT
>NZ_JBGQRB010000142.1:0-255 GCF_045528645.1 Ruoffia sp. FAM 20857 | reverse complement strand
CAGGAAGTCCCGTTATGCTCGCTAAAGTCAGACGAGAGTGACGCGTCCCATTTTTAACGACTTGATAGGCATCATTGACGATACCACAACATTCACAGGCTTTAGGAACATACGTTAATGTGCCAAAATAAAACAAAGATAAGCGGCCTTTATAATGCTGTTCTTCAACACGGTCCATATCGATCGTGATATTTGGGTCTTTTAATTGAAAGGTTTTTTGGATAAAATGGTTCATGCGTAGATATTCTCCTTATG
>NZ_JBGQRB010000141.1:0-255 GCF_045528645.1 Ruoffia sp. FAM 20857 | reverse complement strand
AGCCCTGTGAGACTTTTTCTTTAATGTAGACTTGTTGGTCTGCAGGAAGGACACACTTACGTCTACCACACCGTTGTTTGTTTTTCTTATATTGTTGGTAATACTCAATGGCGGTATGGCCCTCTTTTAAGAAGTTGATGACGTTATAAATGGGTGTTCTAGAACGTTTTAAACGACTGGCAATGGTCGAGACCGGAATATGTTGGTGGTAATATGATTCTATCATCACCAGTTCATCCGTGGTAAGATGGGTGT
>NZ_JBGQRB010000140.1:0-255 GCF_045528645.1 Ruoffia sp. FAM 20857 | reverse complement strand
AATGTAGTTGACAGACAAACATTGAAAGGAAGATTATTATGGCTCAATTAAATATTACCTTAAATTTAGAAGAATTAACAGAGGCAGTCATGAATAGCGATATGAATGCGATGATGAAATCATTAGCCGTCACTGTCTTTAACGCTTATATGGAAGTTGAACGTGATCGCTACATTAAAGCAGAGAACTATGAACGGACTTCGGAACGAAAAGATCAGCGGAATGGCTATTACGAACGGGACCTCATGCTAAATA
>NZ_JBGQRB010000139.1:0-255 GCF_045528645.1 Ruoffia sp. FAM 20857 | reverse complement strand
CACAAGACGCTTTAAGAGATTATTTTATGCGCTATTCATATGAAGCTCGAATGCAAGTCAAGACCGTCACCATGGATATGTACGGGCCGTATTATCTATTTTTACAACGCATTTTTCCGAATGCCGAGATTGTCATCGATCGGTTTCATATCGTTCAATTATTGAATAATACGTTAAACAGATATCGGATTAAAGTCATGAACACGATTCGTTACAACCGGCCGCGTGATTACACCAAATTAAAACAATTATGGA
>NZ_JBGQRB010000138.1:0-255 GCF_045528645.1 Ruoffia sp. FAM 20857 | reverse complement strand
TACCATTGTGGGTGTTCACCACAAGAGTGCTGTTATCACGCTAGTAGAGCGTCTTTCCAAAATCATCATCACTTTGAAACCGGATGGCCGCAAAGCCAGTGACATTGAACAGAGGATGAACCAATGGCTGGAATCGATTCCTCGACATTTCTTTAAGTCGATGACGTTTGATTGTGGTAAGGAATTTTCCAATTGGAAAGCATTAAGTAATCAACATGACATTGATATTTATTTTGCCGATCCAGGAACGCCCTC
>NZ_JBGQRB010000137.1:0-255 GCF_045528645.1 Ruoffia sp. FAM 20857 | reverse complement strand
TCCATAATTGTTTTAATTTGGTGTAATCACGCGGCCGGTTGTAACGAATCGTGTTCATGACTTTAATCCGATATCTGTTTAACGTATTATTCAATAATTGAACGATATGAAACCGATCGATGACAATATCGGCATTCGGAAAAATGCGTTGTAAAAATAGATAATACGGCCCGTACATATCCATGGTGACGGTCTTGACTTGCATTCGAGCTTCATATGAATAGCGCATAAAATAATCTCTTAAAGCGTCTTGTG
>NZ_JBGQRB010000136.1:0-263 GCF_045528645.1 Ruoffia sp. FAM 20857 | reverse complement strand
GTCGTAACAGATTAGCTGACGAGTCTGCCGAATAACCAGCAATCAGTTGCATAATGAGCTGTTCTAATATCGCTAAATTATCATGCGTGTAGTAAGCACGGTTATCTTTAATGTCCAGAAGTGATTTTGCCAAATAAGAAAACTTGAAGGTATCCATTACTTCTTTAACTAAGACTAAACCCGAATCACTCGATAAACGACCACCTGTATGCGAAATGATGATGTTTGAATTGAATTTTACCTGGTTTTTGTGTAAGCTAATC
>NZ_JBGQRB010000135.1:0-278 GCF_045528645.1 Ruoffia sp. FAM 20857 | reverse complement strand
TGTTGAATTGCAATAATTAATGCGACAATTTTTTATTTACTCAATTAATAAGAGTTCGTGTAAAAATACTTCCAAAGGTGTTTGGTAATCTAAGCATTTCCTAGGTCGATTATTCATTAACCACAAAGCTTGGTTGAGTTCTTGGGAAATTACTCTAGCGAGGTCTGTTTTCTTAGGAAAAAACTCACGCAGTAAACCGTTAGAGTTCTCATTGGTTCCTCTTTGCCAGGCACTATAAGCATCGGCAAAATAAAAATCAATCCCTGCTGCTTCGACCT
>NZ_JBGQRB010000134.1:0-287 GCF_045528645.1 Ruoffia sp. FAM 20857 | reverse complement strand
TGACTTTGGTGAAGTCACTTATTTAAAGAATAGACAACGCAGTCAATCAAAAGGTATGCAAGCTTACTCTGGACGCTTTTGGTATAAATTAAAGAAAGCTCACCACAATGGTGTTTTCAAAGGAAAAGAGCGAACTCACAATATTAAAACATTTGTGATCTCCTATGCTTTAAAACATCCTAAGGAAAGAGTGCCTTGTTTCAAAACCGTCTATCGCTACATTCGACAAAATGCGCTGTGTATCAAGCCCCATGATTTACCTATGATGTATCGTTTGAAACCAAGAA
>NZ_JBGQRB010000133.1:0-291 GCF_045528645.1 Ruoffia sp. FAM 20857 | reverse complement strand
CAAGCAGACTAATCATCATTCTGACATGATTTTCTAAGAAGCGTGGACTATCTGTTTTATCGAAATAAAAGCCACCTTTCGCTTCTTTGATGAAATTCTCCATTGTCCCTCGCTTGCCGTAAAGAGAGAATATGACTTCAGGTGAGACATTATCGGATAGATTAGTCACAATGAATGCGTGTTGAAAGAGGAGTTCTCCTGCTTCACGGATTGATCGAATACAGACACGACGGGGTTTCGACCATGATTGTGCTTGATAAGGCATTGAAAAATACTGAACTTCCCGATCTT
>NZ_JBGQRB010000132.1:0-291 GCF_045528645.1 Ruoffia sp. FAM 20857 | reverse complement strand
ACAATGAATCCATACCGAATACTGACATATTGGTTCGTGGGGACAGCGGCTTCGCAACACCAGAGGTGTATGAGTCTTGTGAAGAAAATGAAAGTCAGTATGTGATCCGATTAAAGAACAATCGGAGATTAAGTCAATTAGCTGAGCAATCCGTTCTTTACGGAGATAACCAAAAATGGGAAGATCGGGAAGTTCAGTATTTTTCAATGCCTTATCAAGCACAATCATGGTCGAAACCCCGTCGTGTCTGTATTCGATCAATCCGTGAAGCAGGAGAACTCCTCTTTCAAC
>NZ_JBGQRB010000131.1:0-313 GCF_045528645.1 Ruoffia sp. FAM 20857 | reverse complement strand
AAACAGATAGTCCACGCTTCTTAGAAAATCATGTCAGAATGATGATTAGTCTGCTTGCATACAACCTCATCAACTGTCTAAAGACTATCGGCTTTGATAAAAAGAACCAAGGGATGACTATTCATTCCATCCGACTAACATTCCTTAAAGTCGCTGGCAAACTTGTGCAAACAGGCAGACGAGCCTATCTAAAATTGTCGAGTTATCATGTGTATCAAACTGAATTCTATAGGGTCTTCGAGCGCCTACGGCGATCCAGTCAATGGATTTAAATCAGTCATCACGTTAATTTTTTGAATCAATCGTCTACAAG
>NZ_JBGQRB010000130.1:0-315 GCF_045528645.1 Ruoffia sp. FAM 20857 | reverse complement strand
GAAAACAACTATGTGGCAGACATCGCACGCTAGATAAAGACTCTATTTTCCAGTTGGTCAAACGACTATTTCTCAACGAACAATGGTCTCCAGAACAAATTTCTGGTCGTTTGAACTTTGAAAATTCGGTTCTACGTCAAATGACGTTGGTGGAGAATAATAATCTTTTTTATTGAATTATTTTTAGATGGAATGGCAACAGTTTTTTTGACAAATTTTATAAGGTGCAGAACTTCTTTCCGTATGCTATTCCGATTGTCCTTGACAATGAGCCTCCTCGGATGTGACGATCTTCGGCAGGAGCTAACAGTTAAA
>NZ_JBGQRB010000129.1:0-318 GCF_045528645.1 Ruoffia sp. FAM 20857 | reverse complement strand
AATTCTTTTCCTCGATCTGAGGTAAAGGACTTTAAAGCTTCCTTAGGTAAGTTTTCTCTCAAATCTTCAATCGCAGTTTGCATAGCAACTTTAGAGCGATTTGGCATGGGTAAAGCAATATATATACCAATGTCATTAAGTTAAGAAAAAGTCTGTCGAATTAATCGATAGGCTTTTTTTCTGCCATTTTTTATCAAATCTTATTCAAAAAAGACCTGAAAATTAAGCGTAAATACTTGACAACCCAAAAAACACCTAAAAAATCTCACTTGATTAGAGCTTTTTTAGGAGGAATTAATGTGAATAACTATCAAAAAA
>NZ_JBGQRB010000128.1:0-327 GCF_045528645.1 Ruoffia sp. FAM 20857 | reverse complement strand
CCCATGAAGGTGCCAATCAACGTGCACGTCTTAAGGGTAGAAATCCTAAGTACACGGTCGAGCTACTTAAAGACATTCAAGATAAATTAGAACGTACATGGTCACCTGAACAAATTGTTGGACGAGATTATCAGGGGAAAATTTCCTTTAAATCCATCTATAACTGGATTTACCAAGATATCTTAAAGGTGCCCCTAACGGTCTTAAGACACAAAGGAAAAAGTCGAGAGCCTCAAGAAACGCGAGGAAAGTTTAATATCGGCACTCCCATCTCAAAACGCCCCAAATCTGTGAAGAATCGAAAAGAGTTCGGGCATTGGGAACTCG
>NZ_JBGQRB010000127.1:0-341 GCF_045528645.1 Ruoffia sp. FAM 20857 | reverse complement strand
GATGAATTGTAAAATTAAGTGCGACAAATAAAGAAACCCATAACAGGTTCGTGTAAAATGTTAGTAATGACAAAAACATAAACACGGAGGTCTGTTATGAGCTACACACATCTTACCATAGAGGAACGTTCAAAAATAGAAATACTCTATCAAGAAGGCTATAAAATTAATCGCATTGCTCAATTAATCGGGCGCCATCGGTCAACGATTTATCGAGAACTTAAACGATGCCCTTCAGATCAATACCAAGCTCAGGATACCCATGAAGGTGCCAATCAACGTGCACGTCTTAAGGGTAGAAATCCTAAGTACACGGTCGAGCTACTTAAAGACATTCAAGA
>NZ_JBGQRB010000126.1:0-388 GCF_045528645.1 Ruoffia sp. FAM 20857 | reverse complement strand
TCATGTCAGAATGATGATTAGTCTGCTTGCATACAACCTCATCAACTGTCTAAAGACTATCGGCTTTGATAAAAAGAACCAAGGGATGACTATTCATTCAATCCGACTAACATTCCTTAAAGTCGCTAGCAAACTTGTGCAAACAGGCAGACGAGCCAATCTAAAATTGTCGAGTTATCATGTGTATCAAACTGAATTCTATAGGGTCTTCGAGTGCCTACGGCGATCCAGTCAATGGATTTAAATCAGTTATCACGTTATTTTTTTGAATCAATCGTCTACAAGGGAGAAGTATGCCTTCAAACAAACAAGAGAATCGTAAGAAGGTTCATTTAGTTAAAATCTACTTCGAGAACGCACTATTTTGTAGAAAAATTCCCAATTTTTC
>NZ_JBGQRB010000125.1:0-422 GCF_045528645.1 Ruoffia sp. FAM 20857 | reverse complement strand
GTAAGTGTGTCCTTCCTGCAGACCAACAAGTCTACATTAAAGAAAAAGTCTCACAGGGCTGGACACCCGATGTCATTATCGGGCGTAAAGAAAAACCCATTGACTGTTCCATGCGGACGCTTTATCGGCGTTTCAAGGAAAAGGTGTTCGATGAAAAAACCTTACCCATGAAAGGAAAACGTAAGCCAAATGGGCATCAAGAACGTCGCGGAAAACAAGCCTTCAAGCGAAATATCGTGGAAAGAGAGGTAGACTATCCAGCGTTCACCGAAGAATTCGGTCATCTCGAAGGAGATACCATTGTGGGTGTTCACCACAAGAGTGCTGTTATCACGCTAGTAGAGCGTCTTTCCAAAATCATCATCACTTTGAAACCGGATGGCCGCAAAGCCAGTGACATTGAACAGAGGATGAACCAATGG
>NZ_JBGQRB010000124.1:0-436 GCF_045528645.1 Ruoffia sp. FAM 20857 | reverse complement strand
GTCATCGATTGCACACAAACGGAACACGATTCCACGGAAATCCTTACACTACCGAACACCGTTGGAAGTATTTTTGAGTTACTTAGATGAAGCAGTTTTGTCTAGCTTAATTTGACAAATCAAATTACTTATAAATATAAGAAAAAAACGAACAAATTGCAAGAAATATACGATGAATTTATCATGTCTTTCCTCCCTTTTTTTATGTAAGCAATTTTTATCAAGATTAACCTTCATCTTCTTGTAAACTCAGCGTTCTTTTCTATTTCTTCCTGAATGAAATATGAATAGTTTTTAACATATTTCTATTCCTCTGTTGTCAAATCAAATGCAACACTATTGTTATTCAAAAGACATACCCCATTAGACTTTTAGGTATAGGGTTTCCCCCATGGGGGAAATGTCGCTTTTCGATTCTTTTATAACTCAAGTCTTT
>NZ_JBGQRB010000123.1:0-562 GCF_045528645.1 Ruoffia sp. FAM 20857 | reverse complement strand
TTAGTTCCACTAAGCGAATTGGTAGAGTCTGCTTACGCAAGGTATTGAACCGCCGTGTACGGAACCGTACGCACGGTGGTGTGAGAGGTCGACTAGTCAAATAATGGCTAGTCTCCTACTCGATTGGGAGCGGGGTGCAGGATTTAATTTCCCCTGTCATTCGGTGACAAGTCCCGTTAAGTGTTTAATTTCCCATGTCATTCGGTGACCCGTCCTGTTAGGCGTTTAATATCCCCTGTCATGTGATGACGTGTCCTGTTAGCCGTTCAATTCCCCCTGTCATGTGATGACGTGTCCAGTTAGCTGTCCAATTTCCCTTGTCATTGTGTGACCTGTCCAGTTAGGCGTTCAATATCCCGTGTCATTATGTGACCCGTCCCGTTAGTCGTTTAATTTCCCCTGTCATTATGTGACCCGTCCCGTTAGCCGTTTAATTTCGATAAAGCCCATATAATTGTGTAAAAGTAAAAAACCATAATAATCTCTTTGGTACAATGTAGTTGACAGACAAACATTGAAAGGAAGATTATTATGGCTCAATTAAATATTACCTTAAATTTAG
>NZ_JBGQRB010000122.1:0-623 GCF_045528645.1 Ruoffia sp. FAM 20857 | reverse complement strand
CTCCGATTGTTCTTTAATCGGATCACATACTGACTTTCATTTTCTTCACAAGACTCATACACCTCTGGTGTTGCGAAGCCGCTGTCCCCACGAACCAATATGTCAGTATTCGGTATGGATTCATTGTAGTGGTGTAACAATGGGTCGATAAAGGCTTTCACCCCTTTAGATGTGTACTGATTACCTGAACGCAGTTCAGCTTTTAAGAAATCTCCAGTCAGTCCGTCAAAGGCAACTAATGGGTGGTAGCCGTAGGTTTGATAATGTGCATTATAATCTGTTTGTTCTTGATGGCCAAAGGTATCTGAATGAGTGGAATCGAGATCAATGATTAACTCGGTGTCATTGCGAATCAAACGCGCTTTATCAATGAGCGACTGATTTAATGATTGTAATTGACCCACATTTTCCGTGGTGAAACGATCCAGAAACCGTGAAATTGACGATTGTGAGGCTAATTGTTTTCTGCCTAACACCATTTGAAAGACTGGATCCTGTCGTAACAGATTAGCTGACGAGTCTGCCGAATAACCAGCAATCAGTTGCATAATGAGCTGTTCTAATATCGCTAAATTATCATGCGTGTAGTAAGCACGGTTATCTTTAATGTCCAGAAGTGATTT
>NZ_JBGQRB010000121.1:0-699 GCF_045528645.1 Ruoffia sp. FAM 20857 | reverse complement strand
CTTAAATTGTCAAATTAAGTGCAACACAGTTTTATAAAAGATTTCATAAGGTGTTTTCCAATTCAAACATTTTTTGGGACGTGTATTTAATTTCGTTGCCCAACCTTGTATCTCTTCATCAGTTGCATCTGTCAAATCAACACCTTTCGGTGAGTACTCTCTAAGGAGTCCATTTGTATTCTCATTAGATCCTCTTTGCCAAGGGGCATGAGGATCTGGAAAATAAATTTGCGTATTATTTAATTCCTCAGTCAATCGGGCGTGTTGACTGAATTCTTTACCACGGTCAGGTGTAATGGTTTTACAAAAATTAGAATCAATACCTTGTAGTAATTTAATCATTTGGTCAACTACCGGCTTAGAAGCTTTCTTCTCAGATTTACCGATTAGTAATAACCTAGATTTTCTATCAACTAGCGTTACTAAGCACGCTTTACCAGTTTGACCTGCAACTGTATCTGCTTCCCAATGACCAATCTCAGTTCGTTCATTAGCGCTATCTGGTCGTTCATGAATCGTATTGGAGATAGGGATCTTTCCTCTTCTCTCTACGTGATTTTTAGAATGGCGTGTTTTACCTCTGTGTCTTAATTTACGGATAGCGCCTCGATTACCGGTTGATAAACCAGGCTCATCGAAGTCGCCACGATAAATTGCACGATAGATAGTATTATAACTGATTTTATTTTTGGAATTTTC
>NZ_JBGQRB010000120.1:0-707 GCF_045528645.1 Ruoffia sp. FAM 20857 | reverse complement strand
GGTTCATGAATTTTTGATGTTGGTGGACCGAGGAGCCAGGTGACGCAGTCACCTTGGCTCTTTTTTTATTCCTATGTTTAAGTGTCTCTCTATGCAACGATAGTTTGTGTTGTGTTCTCATCTTTAAAGAAGAGCGGTCGTCTCTTTTTGGTCTGTCTAACCAGTAAGTTCTGAGTAATCAAAATACGAAAACGTAAGTGATTAAAGTTCCGATACCCATACCCGCTGCGTTTTATGTTCTTGATTTTGTTATTGGTGCCTTCAATAATCCCATTGGATAACGTGTATGTCAAACTATTTTCAATCGCGGGTAAATACTTTTCAAGCGTTTGAAAGGTCGTTCGGACCTTGCGTGGCACCACATATTTTCGTGTTTCATATAAATCATAAATAAAGGCCTCCGAATGATGCATCGCAATATCTGCCTTCAAATCATTGACTAAATGATAGACCTGCTCCAATCGTGGATCGATACTCAACATATAATTGACCATACTTTTTTGAGTCACAAGGCCATCAAACAGCCGGTGAATGTGGTAATCCTCGAAGTCCAAGGACTCCCGGTTTTTTTGAATTAACTTCCATAATTGTTTTAATTTGGTGTAATCACGCGGCCGGTTGTAACGAATCGTGTTCATGACTTTAATCCGATATCTGTTTAACGTATTATTCAATAATTGAACGATATGAAACCGATCGATGACAAT
>NZ_JBGQRB010000119.1:0-727 GCF_045528645.1 Ruoffia sp. FAM 20857 | reverse complement strand
GGTTGTTATTGAATCGATTATTAAATTCGGCGCTCAAAGCCTTAACAGCGAATTACTTGAACAATGGAACTACCATGTCGAAACTCCCACCGCTTCAGCTTTTGTTCAAGCACGTGCAAAATTAAAACCCAGTGCTTTCAAAGCAGTGTTTGACCTATTTAATCAATCTTTTGATAAAGCCAAACGGTTTAAAGGCTATCAATTGCTTGCCCATGATGGGTCTGATTTGCCCTTACCACAGAACGTAAAAGCCCATGATAATCACTTTAAACGTGGGAATGCCAATGGCTACAACGTGATTCATGTCAATTTTTTATATGACCTCTTAAATAAACAGTTTCTTGATGTGGATTTTCAGAACAAACGTCAAACAGATGAACGTTCAAGTCTCTGCCAAATGGCCCAAAAGATAAAACCGACACAGCCCGTTATCTTTATAGGTGATCGAGGCTATCCTTCCTTTAATCTGTTTGAACATCTTCAGCGCCTTCAACACAAATACGTCATTCGATGTAAAGATGTCAATCGCAAAGGATTTTTGCGCAAATCCGATGTGCCAGATACGGATGAATTCGATACAATTGTTTCTTTAAAGTTGACCTACTCCCGAACCAAAGCGATTAAAGACGATCCATCTTTTCGGTTCCTATCAACCACGTCTAAGTTTGATTTTTTAAAACGAGGCAGTAAGGATTATTACGAAATACGTTTCCGAGTGGTTAGACTC
>NZ_JBGQRB010000118.1:0-751 GCF_045528645.1 Ruoffia sp. FAM 20857 | reverse complement strand
ACATTACTAAAAGGAGAATTCACTTGGCTCATATGAATTATATCGCAGACTTACTAAATATTAAAGATAAACATGTTCAACTTCAAGATGACATCATGGAGGAAATGCACAAGGGGGTGCGGTGTAAGGTTCTCTTGGGACAACTCTCTTATTCATTGCCAGCCTGTCCACACTGTGGTGTGGCTAACCATTCAACGCAGGACATGATTAAATATGGTTTTGATCACACGACGATTCACTTAACGCATATCAACTTCCAACCCGTCTTGTTAAAACTCAAGAAACAACGCTATCAGTGTAAACATTGTCGGGTCGTGACGACTGTTCCAACAAGCATTGTTGATAAAGGATGCTTTATTTCGAATGACATTAAACGAACCATTATCATGGAATTAACGGAAGTACAGTCGATGAAACTGATTGCCCAACATCTAAATGTGTCTCGCTATACTGTTCAGTGCCAGTTAATTAAGGCGGGTCAAACCCTATCGCCAAAGACATGGGATCTACCAGAGCACCTTGGAATTGATGAGTTTAAGTCGGTCAAACAGGCGACGAGTGGGATGAGTTGTATTCTTATGGATGCCTATAACCACACATTGTTGGATATTGTCTTAGACCGCACACAAGACGCTTTAAGAGATTATTTTATGCGCTATTCATATGAAGCTCGAATGCAAGTCAAGACCGTCACCATGGATATGTACGGGCCGTATTATCTATTTTTACAACGCATTTTTCCGAATGCCGA
>NZ_JBGQRB010000117.1:0-756 GCF_045528645.1 Ruoffia sp. FAM 20857 | reverse complement strand
TTCATCCGTGGTAAGATGGGTGTAGGTCATTTGTGGTCACTCCTTTGTATTCTTTGGTCGGAATTACAAGTTGAGTGTACCACAAATGGCTGTTTTAGTTGTCTAGCTTAATTTTACAATCGGCGTAGTGTAAAACCAAGGGGGTGGTATCCCCTTTTTTTGGGCGAGCCTATCAAAATCTGCCTGAACCGACTTTATTCGAGCCAGTCAAGACAACAAAAATACTCAAATGAACGAAAATAGTCAGTGAAATAGTTATCCACAGATAGCTATGAATTATTCAGGTTACTTTGTGTTTTAATTTTTTGAAAATTGTCTAAAATATCTTCTCTGATATATGTTTTTTCTGAAGTATCACGTAAATTCACATATTCAATTATTTTCTGCTTAAAGTAATTTATTTGAGTTGTTTTTTTCATCGAAAATCTCCTTTTGATGTATACCAATATTAATATTTTATATAAGAGTGAGGTGTATCTATTTTTTATCGTAGCAAATTTGCCTTCCATTACTAATACATAAGGTTAGGAAGCTTCATGTATTAGGGCACTGAAAATAATAATGGCGATCACACCCCAAAAGTTAGAGTAAACAAGCTAGCTCTTGCTACTGAAACCATTTCTTTAAAGCTTAAATTGTCAAATTAAGTGCAACACAGTTTTATAAAAGATTTCATAAGGTGTTTTCCAATTCAAACATTTTTTGGGACGTGTATTTAATTTCGTTGCCCAACCTTGTATCTCTTCATCAGTTGCA
>NZ_JBGQRB010000116.1:0-779 GCF_045528645.1 Ruoffia sp. FAM 20857 | reverse complement strand
GTCGAGAGCCTCAAGAAACGCGAGGAAAGTTTAATATCGGCACTCCCATCTCAAAACGCCCCAAATCTGTGAAGAATCGAAAAGAGTTCGGGCATTGGGAACTCGACACAGTTGTTTCTTCTCGAGGCAAGAGTAAAGGTTGTTTTGCGAGCTTTGCAGAACGAAAAAGCCGTATATATATCAATGTCATTAAGTTAAGGGGAAATGAATTCCTATCGTTATATAAAGACGCCTCTTCTTCACATGAAATAGTGTGAAGAAGAGGCGTCTTTGGCTTTTTTTATTCTAAACAAGTTATTTTTCTATTGGAAGGCATGTCAAATAAGTCTTCTGCTTTTCAAAAAAAAATTATCTATAATGAAAACCAACAAAGCCTCTTCGGAATTTTAATCGTTCAAACTTCCTACCTTCTCGAATTGGAAGGATATAAGATGAGATTAATCGCATAATATCTATCGACATGTCATTTAAATATCGGCGATATAGCCTAAAAGCCATCTTAACATTTACCTGATAATCCCAATGTCGTTTCTTTTTAGGAAATTTTACTTGTCCAACTAACCTCATGGTGAAATTGTAAGTAATTAATCTTGCATATATTTCTTGATAGATTTGGCTGCTTTCTTTTGTATGTAAGTATTCTAAATCAACTGAATGCTTTAAATCACGAAAAGAAGTCTCAATTCCCCACCGTAAATGGTATAATTCTTTTAAGTCATTGGGTGTAAAGTTGTCATCAAGATTTGTTATCAAGCACTCGTAGGTGCTTTCACTTAGCT
>NZ_JBGQRB010000115.1:0-808 GCF_045528645.1 Ruoffia sp. FAM 20857 | reverse complement strand
TCCTATGCTTTAAAACATCCTAAGGAAAGAGTGCCTTGTTTCAAAACCGTCTATCGCTACATTCGACAAAATGCGCTGTGTATCAAGCCCCATGATTTACCTATGATGTATCGTTTGAAACCAAGAAAAAATAAGCACAGTCGTCCAAAGGGACGAAATAAGAAAGTTCTGGGTACCAGTATTTCGGACCGAGCATCAAGTGTGTTAGACCGCTCGGAATTTGGTCATTGGGAAGCTGACTTAGTAAAGGGAAAACGCCATAAAGAAGAGCCGGCAGCCATTACATTAGTCGAACGGAAAACACGCTTCGCTATAGCAATGAAGATTGAGGATTATAAAAGCGAGACTGTATTAACGGCTTTTCAAACACTTGTAGAAAACAGCCCTCATCAGTTTAAAACTATTACATTTGATAATGGATCTGAGTTTGCGAAAGTATCTGAGCTTGAAAACGATGATTTATCTATTTATTTTTGTCATGCTTACGCATCATGGGAACGGGGGTCTAACGAGAATTTCAATAAACTCTTAAGAGAGTTTATACCGAAAGGTAAATCGTTACATCATTTTACTTCTGACTATATATCAGAAGCAGCTGGTAAGATAAATAAACGCATACGATCCATACTCGGTTTAATGTCCGCTCAAGAAGCCTACCAGACCGAATTGTCTTTAATGGAATAAAGACTTGAGTTATAAAAGAATCGAAAAGCGACATTTCCCCCATGGGGGAAACCCTATACCTAAAAGTCTAATGGGGTATGTCTTTTGAATAACAATAGTGTTGCATTTGATTTGACAACAGAGG
>NZ_JBGQRB010000114.1:0-817 GCF_045528645.1 Ruoffia sp. FAM 20857 | reverse complement strand
TAGCTGTTGGGTTCCCCCATTCGGAAATCTCTGGATCTTAGCTTACTTACAGCTCCCCAAAGCATATCGGTGTTCGTCCCGTCCTTCATCGGCTCCTAGTGCCAAGGCATTCACCGTGCGCCCTTTGTTTCTTAACCACATATTTCTCGCGCTATTATTACTTTTTAACTCTGTATTTCTACAGACTCGGTCAATTCTTTGGTTTATGATTTAATTTCGATTAAAATTATATCTTCATTTAAGAAAATTGTTCTAATACAATCTGTCGCATCGACGGATTATATTAGGTGTTGATATTCAGTTTTCAATGAGCTAAGTTTGAATGGTTCCTTGCAGTTAAACAAGAAAACTCACTCAAAACTGAACAAAGATAAAACACTTCATGCTGTAAAAGGTTCCAGTACTCCTTAGAAAGGAGGTGATCCAGCCGCACCTTCCGATACGGCTACCTTGTTACGACTTCACCCCAATCATCTATCCCACCTTCGACGGCTCCCTCCATAAAGGTTAGGCCACCGGCTTCGGGTGTTACAAACTCTCGTGGTGTGACGGGCGGTGTGTACAAGACCCGGGAACGTATTCACCGTGGCGTGCTGATCCACGATTACTAGCGATTCCGGCTTCACGCTCTCGAGTTGCAGAGAACGATCCGAACTGAGAATGGCTTTGAGAGATTCGCTTGCCCTCGCGGGGTCGCTGCTCGCTGTACCATCCATTGTAGCACGTGTGTAGCCCAGGTCATAAGGGGCATGATGATTTGACGTCATCCCCACCTTCCTCCGGTTTGTCACCGGCAGTCTCATTAGAGTCCCCAACC
>NZ_JBGQRB010000113.1:0-817 GCF_045528645.1 Ruoffia sp. FAM 20857 | reverse complement strand
CTGAGCCACACTCATTTCATTCGTGAACTAAGTTTATTTCTGTCATAATAATCGTAGACTCAAAGGTATAAAGACTAAATATTTGTAGACAATCCGTCATACGTTGAAATTTTTAGTGAACCAAAAAGAAAGGTGAGTAATCATGGGAATATATAGTCCAGAAGTCGTCGAAATATTGAAGCAATCACCGTATATAGAAAATGTGAGTGAGCATGTAATTCAATATGGTGATGCATTTAAACAGGAGTTTTATTGTTTATCTCAACAAGGCCACAAACCCAAGGATATATTTTTATCATTGGGTCTTGACCCAGCGCTCCTCGGAAGTAATGTGATACGGAGTTTTGTAAGGAGCATGAAGGATTTCCAGCCCGAATTAAATCAGGCAGGCCAACCAATCAGTATCACGCGATCATTGATTGAAAAGGATGAGGAAATTGAAAAACTAAAGTTTGAAGTGAAATTTCTAAAAAAAAAGAGGCTCATCGACTTGGGAATGTTTCCGAAAGAGAAGCCAAACGACACTACTTTAGACTGATTCAAGAGACATTTGAATCCCCAACTAACACGTGGACCATTGAAGCGCTCTGTCGTTTTTGTGGTGTATCAAAAAGCGGCTACTATCGATGGAAAAAGATTACTCAGGTGAATATTGAAAAGCGAGAACGTGAAGATCAAGTGGCTTTTTCTTTAATCCTAGAGGCATTTAATTACCGTCAAAAGCCCAAAGGACAGCGACAAATATTGATGCATTTAGCTCACAATCGCACCCCGATGTGCCGCAGTAAAATTCGTCGATTGATGAAGAAATTCAATT
>NZ_JBGQRB010000112.1:0-826 GCF_045528645.1 Ruoffia sp. FAM 20857 | reverse complement strand
AAAGTCTTTTCTGAAGAAGTCGCTGCTTTTAAAAAACGTCCACTAAATGATCATTATGCCGCTATTTATCTGGACGCTACCTACATTCCCTTGAAACGTAAAACAGTAGATAAAGAAGCGATTCATATAGCGGTTGGAATCCGTCCAGATGGCGCCAAAGAAGTGCTCGGTTATGCTATTGCCCCTAATGAGTCTACTGTTACATGGAAAGAGCTATTAGAAGACTTGATAAGCCGTGGGGTTAAATCCGTTCTCCTCTTTGTGACCGATGGTCTTAAAGGGATAAAAGATACGATTCATCAAGCGTTTCCTCAGGCTGCTTATCAACACTGTTGTGTTCATGTTTCTCGCAATATCGCTAGTAAAGTACGCGTAGCTGATCGAAGAGAAGTATGTGAAGATTTTAAAGCTGTTTACCAAGCAGACTCACGAGAAAAAGCGATAGAAGCTCGACTTAATTTTGTAGAGAAATGGCACACCAGCTACCCTAGAGTAACCAAAGCGGTCTTAGAGAACGACAGCTTACTGACGTTCTATGACTTTCCTGTTTCAATCCGTAGGAGCTTGTATTCCACTAATTTGATTGAGTCTTTCAACAAACAAATTAAAAAATATAGTCGGCGTAAAGAGCAGTTTCAGAATGAAGAATCTATGGATCGCTTTTTAGTTTCAAATTTCGATCTTTACAATCAGAAATTTTTAACCCGAAGCCACCGCGGTTTCCAGCAAGCTGAAGCAGAGCTATGGGAAATGTTTGGAACACTAGCAGAGAGCTGATTTTTTTACAGAAGGAATTCTTTATTTACACAAACTTCTTGACGCTCCC
>NZ_JBGQRB010000111.1:0-895 GCF_045528645.1 Ruoffia sp. FAM 20857 | reverse complement strand
ATGAGACTAAAAAGTTTTTCTTTAGCTTAGAAAATCGATTAAAATATTTTAATTTCGATAAAGTGATCCAAAATTGAAAAATAACGACTAGAATAACTCAATATTTAAAAGTATGAATTATTCAGGTCTCCTATGTAAGTAAATTCATAGCTCAGGTAGCCTAGCTTTTCTGTAACTTGGTTAAATACTTCAATATCTGGTTTTGAACCATTTAATTCTTCTGAAATAAACCAATGATTTTCAAGAATCCATCGGTTGGTGTGTAAGGTGTTTAATTTATTTCTTTGATCAATGGAAGGACCATTTGTAAGAATGAATAAGACAAAGTCAGCGGCTTGTAAATGCTCAAAGACATGAATGATTTCTGAATTAAGAGTTAAATGTTGACGGTAATATTCATTGAGTGCTTGGAATATCGTCGCTTGCTCAATACTTATTTCGTAATGAAATTTTTTATAAGTGGAAAGGATTCGGTCAAATTGGTACGCCGCTTTAGCTTTTCCCTCACGAATAAATTTCTCGTATTCAATATCAGATTGAACATCAAAGATGCGATTGAAAGATTCAAACGATGGCTGACTTTGAATCACATGTTCCTGCATCGTTTCGAATGCAGCACGGTAAAAATCACTTCTTTGGTAAAGGGTATCATCTAAGTCCCAACCAATGGTTTTAATCTGTTTCATAGTGTTTCCTTTGTAAATCTACCTTATAATATCAGGATTTATGTTTATGTAAGTATATGATAGCATGTTAATAGAGAGTTCCGAGAGTGTAAAATATTTTGTGTAAATAGAAAAAAGGAAGTCCCTTCTGTAGAATAGAGTTACCACACTAAATTCACAGAAAAGAGGACTTCCCTATGAACAATCTTACTACAGATATCTTACAGACT
>NZ_JBGQRB010000110.1:0-930 GCF_045528645.1 Ruoffia sp. FAM 20857 | reverse complement strand
TTATTATCAATCAAAACCAAAGAAAGACGAATCAGAACTTGAAGAAGTAGTCGCTGAAGAATTTATCCGCAGCCGAAAGGCCTACGGCTCAAGAAAAATAAAAAAAGCCTTATCAAAACGAGGCATTCAGATCAGCCGACGAAAAATTAGTAGAATCATGAAAAATAGAGGATTAAAATCGAGCTATACTGTTGCTTATTTTAAAGTACATCATTCTACTTGCAATGAAGCCAAAACGACAAACGTATTGAATCGTAAATTCTTAAGAGACAACCCATTAGAAGCGATCGTAACAGACTTGACTTATGTACGAGTCGAGAAAAAATGGAATTATGTCTGTTTCATTTTGGATCTGTTCAATCGAGAAATTCTCGGCTATTCTTGTGGAGAACATAAAGATGCCGTTCTAGTAAAAAAAGCATTTAGCCGTATCAAACAACCTCTGACAGAGGTTGAGATTTTTCATACTGATCGTGGAAAAGAGTTTGATAACCAAGCTATTGATGAATTATTAACAACTTTTGACATCAATCGATCATTGAGTCATAAAGGCTGTCCTTTTGATAATGCCGTAGCTGAATCAACTTATAAGTCGCTGAAAGTAGAATTTGTCTATCAATACACATTTGAAACCTTACAACAATTGGATTTGGAGTTATTTGACTATGTCAATTGGTGGAACCACCTTCGGTTGCACGGTACACTTGGCTACGAGACACCGGTTGGTTACCGTAACCAGAGATTGGCGCAGCGAATCCTTGATAATGAGCTCGGATGTGCTAACGCTAGCGAGGCAGTCTAACTTTAACTGTTAGCTCCTGCCGAAGATCGTCACATCCGAGGAGGCTCATTGTCAAGGACAATCGGAATAGCATACGGAAAGAAGTTCTGCACCTTATAAAATTTGTCAAAAAAACTGTTGCCATTCCA
>NZ_JBGQRB010000109.1:0-1029 GCF_045528645.1 Ruoffia sp. FAM 20857 | reverse complement strand
ATGATGTTTGAATTGAATTTTACCTGGTTTTTGTGTAAGCTAATCATGAAGAGAACTCCTTTCTTATGGTTGGTTTAGACACCTTTACCATATCAGAATGGGGTTCTTTTTTCATCACTTAACAGGTGAAAATGAAAAAGTAAATTTAAGCTGCCGTTAGGCAGTTGGCACATGTTTCAACGAAAAGTATGAATTGTTCAGGGTATTAGAAATATATTAAAGTACATAGGGAGAAATTCATGAAATTATACGGGGAGTTTTTAAAAGAAGATTGGTTAAAAGCATTAGGAGCTTGGGAAGAAAAAATTCCTGCTTCTTTTGTAGTTCATGGTGAATGGGAGCACGATGATAACCTGAAATTATGGAGCGAATTACTAAAAGATGAGAGTTGGCTACCTAAGTGGAATACAGTAATAGGTGATTATAGAGAGACGAAGATCGGCTTCGCAAATGTCTATGGTGCGCCGATGGCAACAAACATTGTCCATCAATTCGGTGCAGCAGGAACTGATTTATTTATTCAAACGGGTTATTGTGGCGGACTAACACACGATGTGAAATATGGGGATATACTTATCGTAACTGAAGCCGGGATGCAAGATGGAGCTTCGCAGTGGTACCTTCCTGATCAGGATGTAGTTAAAGCTGATGAAGCAATGGTAAATGAAGCAATAAGTTACTGTGAAAAGAAGGGATATAGCTATTCAATTGGACGTGTAATTTCTACAAGTGCAATGCTTCTGGAAACAGTTGACATGGTAAACAAATGGTCCGATAACGGTTATACGGGCGTTGATATGGAAACGGCAACGACGTTAGCGGTAGCGAAGAAGTTAAATAAAAAGGCAATAGGCTTATTAAATTTATCAGATCATTTGACTCAAGGTGATACTATCTATTCCTATGACGAATTTACAATTTAAGTGCAACAACAATAATAAAATAAAAAAAGATCCATAGTTTTCCTATAAAATAGATGTACCAACCAACTATTAGAAGGAGAAAGCTATGAATCCATACACACATCTT
>NZ_JBGQRB010000108.1:0-1083 GCF_045528645.1 Ruoffia sp. FAM 20857 | reverse complement strand
GTCACTGTCTTTAACGCTTATATGGAAGTTGAACGTGATCGCTACATTAAAGCAGAGAACTATGAACGGACTTCGGAACGAAAAGATCAGCGGAATGGCTATTACGAACGGGACCTCATGCTAAATATCGGGAGCATCAACTTAAAAGTACCACGGACGAGATCAGGCGAGTTTAAAACAGACGTGTTTAACAGCTACCAGCGGATGGATAAAGCGTTTGTCCTTGGGATGATTGAGATGGTCATTATGGGTGTTTCTACTCGAAAAGTCACGAAAATAGTGGAACAGCTCTGTGGCGAAAATGTATCCAAGTCCTTTGTCTCAGACATCATGCAGGAATTAGATCCACAAATTGAAGCGTTTAAACAACGGTCGTTATCGCACTCTAAATTTCGTTACTTATATGTAGACGCAATGTATATCAAAGTGAGAGAGGACAATCGCGTCGTGTCTAAAGCTGTTTATATCGCCCAAGGTGTTAATGATATAAATAAACGAGAAATCGTCGGTTTTATGGTCTCAGAAGAAGAAACCGAAGCAGCCTGGTCACGCTTCTTTCTAGATTTACGCTCGCGTGGACTACAGACACCAACCATGGTTATTTCTGATGCCCATGCTGGACTGAAAAAAG
Source organism: Ruoffia sp. FAM 20857 (assembly GCF_045528645.1). Taxonomy (NCBI): domain Bacteria; kingdom Bacillati; phylum Bacillota; class Bacilli; order Lactobacillales; family Aerococcaceae; genus Ruoffia; species Ruoffia sp. FAM 20857. Next base: position 452 of record NZ_JBGQRB010000108.1, on the reverse strand, counting down.
CGATTCGTAAAGTCTTTGTAGGGACTATTTGGCAACGCTGTACATTTCACTTTATTAGAAACATTATTGATGTAATGCCTAAAAAGAACAGTAAAGAAGAAAGAAAAATACTTAGAAAGATCCTCCAAGCACCAACACAACAACATGCGCGTGAGTTGAAACAAGCCTATGAATCGCAACTTAAAGATAATCCCAAGTATACTGAAGCCTTAAAGATTTTAGATAATGGTTTTGAGGATGCCATTCAATATATGTTAGAACCCGAAGCTTTTCATGTTTCGTTGCGCACAACCAATTCAGTTGAGCGTCTGAATCGTGAAATTAGACGGCGAGACAGAGTGATTGGAATTTATCCAAACATAGCCTCTGCAGAGCGTTTAATCGGTTCGATATTAATTGATTTCCACGAAAATTGGGAAAATAACGCTCGGACATTCTTACAAGTGTAATGT
>NZ_JBGQRB010000107.1:0-1124 GCF_045528645.1 Ruoffia sp. FAM 20857 | reverse complement strand
ATCTTTTTTATTTGTCTGAGGGACATATAATCGCGTCATAAGTAAAATACGGTCTCTAAAATGACTGTAATTTCGATAGCCGTAGGCTGTTCGTTTCAATACTTTAATTTTATTATTAATACCTTCGATCGGGCCATTCGTTAAACCTGGATACGAGAACGTGTTGTGAATATACGTTTGGTACTTCTTAAAAGAACGTAAGACACGCCTTAACCCAGCTGGAAGCTGAAGTTGCTTCGCCTGAATTAAGGTAGATTCAAATCGTGGCCAATTGTTGGTACGGTAGGCATCCCCTAATTGATGGACAATCTGATAGGTGGCTTTTAGTTGGGTATCTTGAGCCAGTAAATAATCCACAATTCCTTGCGTATTCGTCAGCCAATCAAATAAAGGAAATCGGTGATAGGTTGTGGCTTTGAGGTCATTCGGATTTTTTTGGATTAACTTCCAATAGCGTTTTAATTTATTATATAATCGGCGGTCTTTGGTTCGAATGGTATTCATAAACTGCACACGATACTGCGATAATTCACGGTTTAAAGCCTGTATCAAGTGAAAGGGATCCATGATAATATCGGCATTGGGAAACCATCGATGAATGACTTGAATATAAGGTTCGTACATATCAATAGTGACAGATTTAACCTGACGGCGCACAGCGAGATCATAGCGAATAAAATAGTTTTTTAAAGAGCCCGCTTTTCGGTCTTCGACCACATCGACGACTTGATGATTTATAGCGTCGCAGTAAATAAAACTCATGGCGGCTTTGACTGATTTGACACTTTTGAATTCATCAAAACAGAGGTGCTCGGGTAACGAAGATGTGGGACGGATCCGAAGCGCAGCGGCAGCCTGATGAATGACGCGACGCACGGTATTCGGGGAAACATGGGTATCTTTGGCAATATCTACCTCTGACATCACACGTGTTGCCCGATCCATAATCATTTGTGTGACCCGCTTAGAAATAAAACAGTGAGGGTCCACAAAGGACGTTTTCGCTGTAAAGCTTTGGCCACAGGTTTTACATTTGAAGCGTTGTTTGGCTAAGTTTAAGTAGGCAGGAAGTCCCGTTATGCTCGCTAAAGTCAGACGAGAGTGACGCGTCCCATTTTTAACGA
>NZ_JBGQRB010000106.1:0-1336 GCF_045528645.1 Ruoffia sp. FAM 20857 | reverse complement strand
GAGAGTGTAAAATATTTTGTGTAAATAGAAAAAAGGAAGTCCCTTCTGTAGAATAGAGTTACCACACTAAATTCACAGAAAAGAGGACTTCCCTATGAACAATCTTACTACAGATATCTTACAGACTCTAGCTACAAAAGGTGATTTGAACGAATTATTCCGTTCGCACTTGGAATTAGCCGTAAATACGCTCCTGAGAACAGAGCTGACTGCCTTTTTGGATTACGAAAAGTATGATCGGATTGGTTTCCATTCAGGGAACTCACGCAATGGGTCCTATGACCGTACGGTCAAGACAGAATACGGCGAACTTCATCTACAGATTCCGCGCGACCGCAACGGTGAATTTAAACAACAGACTCTTCCTGCATATAAGCGAACCAATGGCACGTTAGAAGAAACCGTCATTCATCTTTTTCAAAAAGGTATTACCATGTCTGAAATTGCTGATTTGATTGAGAAAATGTACGGTCATCACTATACACCACAAACGATGTCCAATATGACTAAAGTCTTTACTGAAGAAGTATCAGCGTTCAAAAAGCGTAAACTAAACAGTCATTATGCAGTCATTTATCTGGACGCTACCTATATTCCTTTGAAGCGGAAAACCGTTGAGAAAGAAGCCATACACATTGCGGTGGGAATTCGACCAGATGGTGCCAAAGAAGTCCTAGGATACGCTATTGCCCCTAATGAATCGACCGTCACATGGAAAGAGATATTGGAAGATTTATCCGACCGTGGTGTCAATGATGTTCTTCTTTTCGTGACCGACGGTCTCAAGGGTATTAAAGATACGATTCATCACGTTTTTCCTCAAGCAGCTTACCAACACTGTTGTGTCCATGTTTCTCGCAACATTTCTAGTAAAGTACGCGTCGCTGATCGCAAGGAAATATGCGAAGACTTTAAGACGATTTATCAAGCAGATTCACGAGAGACGGCCCTTGAAGCTCGCCTTGCTTTCTCAGAAAAATGGCGCAGTAGCTACTCTAAACTGGCCAAGTCTATTCTAGAAAATGATAACTTACTTACATTTTACGATTTCCCTTTATCAATCCGTAGGAGCTTGTATTCCACTAATTTGATTGAATCCTTTAATAAACAAATTAAAAAGTATAGTCGACGTAAAGAGCAATTTCAGAATGAAGAATCTATGGATCGCTTTTTGGTTTCCCGTTTTGATACGTACAATCAGAAGTTTTTGACACGGATTCACCGCGGCTTCCAACAAGCTGAAGCAGAGCTAGAAAAAATGTTTGAAAGATTAACAAATTAATAAATCGATTTTATAGAAGGAGTACTTCATTTACACATAATTATTGACACTCCC
>NZ_JBGQRB010000105.1:0-1459 GCF_045528645.1 Ruoffia sp. FAM 20857 | reverse complement strand
TTTGCCTCCGGCTTCCTTCAGATTCCACCTCACGGTGGACACCCTTGCCTTTAGCTAACAGTTCCTACTGCCAAGTCTGTAGTGGACTTTCACCACCAAGTTATCGCCCATGCCGGGCGCACATAAAGACCTCTTAAAAGATAGTTATCTTCTAAGAGGCTCAGTATCGTGGGATATCATCGCATATCGCTCATTCAATGGCGATTCAATAATCTCCCTTTAAGCGAATTCACTACTATTTAGTTATTATTTATTTTGTTGCGATGTGTTAGCTGACAATAACGTTCATACCAAATATCAATAAATTCTTGAGAGAATGGTCCGCGACCTTCGTCAATCCATCTCACTAACTCTTGTATTTGGTATTTGATAATGCGATCTATCTCATCTGAATAATGATACCGACGCCCATGTATTTCATATTCATCTAAATCCAATAAACGTTTCTCCCCATCTGGAAAAACTTTGATATCTAAATCATAATCAATATATTTCAAGGCTTCGTTATCCATCACATATGGTGAGGCTAAGTTACAATAATATGTAACCCCTCGTTTACGTAACATTGCGATGATATTGAACCAAAAATGTTTATGATAGTAGACAAGTGCAACTTCACGTGTAACCCATCTACGGCCATCTGATTCGACTACCAATGTATGATCATTACAACCAATAATTGATTGCTCACTCGTTTTTAAGACCATATTATCGCGCCATGTCCTGTGCAACGAACCATCGTGTTTATAACTTTTAATAGTGATGAATTCACCTTCTTTCGGTTGTTTCATCACTTAACCCACTTTCTATATTATATATTACGTTCCAGTCTATCGACTGTATGGTTATTCTCGATTATTATAACATAATACTTACACTTGTGTTACAAAATGATTTGAGTATTGACGTTTTATATAAAATAGTTGCTTTGATTTAAAATTTATCACTGTAGTCGCTGCTTTATTGATTGGTAATTTTGGTTTAGTGTGTTAATTTCCACTGTCACCTCATGACATGTCCTGTTAAACGTCTAATTTCCACTGTCACCACATGACAAGTCCTGTTAAACTTCCAATTTGCCTTGTCACCTCATGACATGTCCTGTTAAACTTCCAATTTCTCTTGTCACCATATGACATGTCCCGTTAACCCTCCAATTTCCCTTGTCATCATATGACATGTCCTGATAGAGCTCCGATTCCCCTGGTCACCTCATGACAAGTCCTGTTAGACTTCCAATTCCCCTTGTCGCATCATGACAAGTCCCGTTAAACACCCAATTTCCCTTGTCACCATATGACATGTCCCGTTAACCTTCCAATTTCCACTGTCAATGTCAAGTCCATAATCTTGTGTAAAAGTCTCAATGTAGTTATATCATCTGGTCATCATGCACATTACACTTGTAAGAATGTCCGAGCGTTATTTTCCCAATTTTCGTGGAAATCAATTAATATCG
>NZ_JBGQRB010000104.1:0-1540 GCF_045528645.1 Ruoffia sp. FAM 20857 | reverse complement strand
GCCTCCGGCTTCCTTCAGATTCCACCTCACGGTGGACACCCTTGCCTTTAGCTAACAGTTCCTACTGCCAAGTCTGTAGTGGACTTTCACCACCAAGTTATCGCCCATGCCGGGCGCACATGAAAAACACACCTCCGAAGAGGTGTGTTATAAATCTCTATGATAGTTTAAAAATTATTGAGCTGCTTCTTCCCACTCAGTAACTTCACCTAAGAAGATCGAACGAATTGTTTCTAATGATAAATCTTCTACTGTACTTTCTGGGTGAACTACAACAGAAATTCCATCAAGAGCGATGTTTGTTTGGTTTAATGCTGCAGCTTCATCTTCTGTTAATTCACGAGAAGACATACCTAAGTCAGCAGCTCCACCAGTTGCAGCTTGGATACCAGCAGATGAACCATTTGAAGTAATGTTAATAGTTACGTCTGGGTTTAAAGCCATGTATTCTTCAGCTAAAACTTCCATAACTGGAGTTACTGATGTAGATCCAACAACTTCAATAGTTCCTTCTAAGCCAGCAGCTTCGTATGAAGGTAATGAAGCAACAACTGATCCTGATTCTTCTTCAGTTGATTCTTCTTCTGTAGCTGACTCTTCTTCAGTTGTTTCTTCTGATGAAGCTTCTTCTTCTGTAGTTTCTTCTTCAGACGCAGCTTCTTCAGCTCCAGCAGACTCTTCGCCTTCAGCTGGCTCTTCAGTTGTTTCTTCAGATGAAGCTTCTTCAGATGATTCTTCACCTTCAGCAGATGCAGAAGCGTCTACAGCGATGTATCCTTCTTCTTCAACGATTGTTTGTCCTTCTTGAGAGTGGATGAATGTTAAGAAGTCAGCTGATAAGTCAGATTGATCTTCTCCCCATGCCACTACGAATGGACGAGCGATTGGGTAATCTCCAGCGTTAATTGCTTCTGGAGTAGCTTCTGCTCCATCAACAGTAACAGCTTTAACTGTATCATTTAATGAACCTAATGAGATATATCCGATTGCATTTGGATCTCCAGCAACAGTTTGCATAACTCCGTTAGTACCGTTTTGGATTGCAGCTGATGTAGTAGTCATGTCATCTTCGTTTTCGTCAACAACACCAACGATTTCTACGAATGCTCCACGTGTTCCTGATCCATCTTCACGAGAAACAACGTTAATTGTTCCCTCTTGTGCGAATGCTGGTACAACTGATGATAATACTAATCCTACAGTTGCTAATAATGGTAAAGCTTTTAATGTTTTTTTCATTAATGTACATCTCCTTTTGATTTCTAATGTTTCAACGACATCTAATCACTCGTCTGATAGTCAAACCATCAGCACACCTCTATTATAACAAGCGATTGTAAATTTAATGTAAATCTATTGTAAATTTTATGTTAAGACTCTCTGTTCTCCTTAACGATTACTTTAATAAAATAAAATGGTTCATGAATTTTTGATGTTGGTGGACCGAGGAGCCAGGTGACGCAGTCACCTTGGCTCTTTTTTTATTCCTATGTTTAAGTGTCTCTCTATGCAACGATAGTTTGTGTTGTGTTCTCATCTT
>NZ_JBGQRB010000103.1:0-1598 GCF_045528645.1 Ruoffia sp. FAM 20857 | reverse complement strand
TTAGATTTCTTTGTGTTAAAATGAGTGTGTGACATGAAGATTCTCTCCTTATACTATGTTGTGGTGACTTAAGTATAACGAATCTTCATGTCTTTTTTTAGTGTTGCGTTTCATCTTACAACACACCTAAATAAAAAAAGTTAAAAACATTAATAAAAAGTGTTGACAACACAGTCGGTATCCATTATGATGTTTTATGTGTTAAACGACCGAAGACAGTAAGTGGCAAATGCCTTAATTTCTTACCGAGGAAGTTCCTAAGTGATAAACAACAGGAATGTATCTCTATGTCTAAGGTGACATGGGGGTTTTTTTATTGGATAAAATAATCAATAAATACTCTCTATACCAAAATGACGGAGGTGAACTAATTGGGAAAAAGAAAAGTGACTCTTGAACAAAAACAAAACGAAGTTGCAGAAATCACTGAAGAACTTAAAGGTTCTGCAGGTGTTGTAATTATCGATTACCTAGGTCTTAACGTTACTGAAGTAACAGAATTACGTAAAAACTTACGTGATGCAGGCGTGAAAATGAAAGTTGTGAAAAACACAATCTTACGTAGAGCAGCTGCAGACGCAGGTATTGAAGGTTTAGATGAAGTTTTCGCTGGTCCTACTGCGATTGCTTTCCATTCTGAAGATGTTGTTGCTCCAGCTAAAATTATCGTTGATGCCGCAAAAGATTTAGAAAAATTAGAAATCAAAGGTGGATTAATTGAAGGTGCTGTAGCTACAGTAGCTGAAATCGAAACATTATCTAAATTACCAAGTCGCGAAGGTCTATTATCTATGTTACTATCTGTACTGGAAGCTCCAATGCGCAATACAGCTTCAGTATTATCACAAATGAATCCTGCTCGCAAGATGGCTTATGCGCTTAAAGCTGTTGGTGAAGCAAAAGACGCTGCTTAATGTAGCATAATTAATAAATAAAAAAACACATATAAAACGGAGGAAACAAATCATGGCATTAAACATTGAACAAATTATTGAAGATATCAAATCAGCAACTGTTGTAGAATTAAACGAATTAGTAGAAGCAATCGAAGAAGAATTCGGTGTATCTGCTGCTGCTCCTGTAGCTGTAGCTGCTGCTGGTGGCGCTGGTGAAGCTGCTGCTGAAGAACAAACTGAATTCGACGTTGAATTAACTTCAGCTGGATCAGCTAAAATTAAAGTTATCAAAGCAGTTCGTGAAGCAACTGGTTTAGGACTTAAAGAAGCTAAAGAATTAGTAGATAACGCTCCAAAAGTAATCAAAGAAGGATTATCTAAAGAAGATGCAGAAGCATTAAAAGCTGCAATCGAAGAAGTTGGAGGAGCTGTAGAAGTTAAATAATCTCTGATTATTTAACTTTATACACTCTAAACCAGAGGTTTTTACCTCTGGTTTTTTTGTACAAAAAATAATTACTACTATATAAGATACGAAAAGCGACACGGTAATTGAACCTAACTCAATTACTGTGGGCTCTTTGTCAAATAGGGTTGATGACTCATTTTAATCAAGATCAAGCAGCATAAGTTGTTGCTTGATCTTTTTTATTTGTCTGAGGGACATATAATCGCGTCATAAGTAAAATACGGTCTCTAAAA
>NZ_JBGQRB010000102.1:0-1649 GCF_045528645.1 Ruoffia sp. FAM 20857 | reverse complement strand
CCAAGTGAATTCTCCTTTTAGTAATGTATGGTAACTTTATTATATAGGAATTCACTGGCTTTTGTGTACATACAAAAAAAGGTGTCAGTGAGATTTCTCTCACCAACACCAAAAATTCAAGAACCTACAAGGATTCTTTATTTATTGATGGTACAAAAATTCAAGCAGATGCGAACATCTATAGTTTTACTTGGCGAAAAGCGATTGAACGTTATGAAGCTGGTCTAATTGAAAAAGTGTCTAGTTTGTATGAAGAACTTATTCAAACGAATGTAGATATTGCTATAACGGAAGAAGAATTAACCATGTCGATCGGAATCGAGAAGATCATTGATAGTCTAGATGAAGCTCTTGATGAGGTTGAAGTAAAAATCAAAAATGAGACAACCATACCTAAAGGTGGTTCTGAACACAAGCGACGTCGTCGCACGCTAAAAAAGCATCGAAATAAATGGAGAATGATTTCCTACCACGAAAACAGAAATATGAAGAAGCGAATGAACTATTTGATGGAAGAAATAGTTTTTCTAAAACAGATACAGACGCTACCTTCATGTGCATGAAAGAAGATCCAATGAAAAATCGTGAATTGAAACCTGGTTACAATCTTCAGGTAGCTTCTAGTAATCAATATGTCATTGACTTTGATATTTTTCCGAACCCAACAGATACGCGTACACTTATTCCGTTTCTAGACTCGATTCAAACACTTGATATGTTCCAATATATTGTTGCTGATGCTGGTTATGGTAGTGAAGAAAATTATATGGCTATTACCGATGATTTTGAGAAAGTACCATTGATTCCGTATGGAATGTATCATAAAGAACAAAGTAAAAAGCACAAAAATAATCCAAAGCATCGTCAGAACTGGTCCTATAACGAGGTTGAAGATTCCTATACTGATTTAGATGGTGTTCATTTTAATTTTTCACATTATAGTACTCGAAATGATAAAAATGGTTTTTAAAGGCAGTTTAAAATATATAAAGCTGATTCCGAGCAAATGGATGACCGTTTAAATAAACTAGCGAAAACACCGAAAGGTAGACAGCGCCAGACGGCGGTCAATAATAATTGGGAGTATTTCAAACACAAAGCTAAAGAGAATTTGGAGAGCACACCTGGAAAAGAAATCTATGCACAACGTAAGATTGACATAGAGACCGTTTTTGGTCGCATGAAAGGTGTATTTGGTATGCGCAGAGCGCATGTGAGAGGTAAACAAGAAGTACATTGACTACCGCCAGCGAAATGTACCAGCGTTGCCAAGTTTTGTACCACCCTTTGCCATGAAATGTACCAGTCATTGCCAACCTGTTTACCACTTATTAACTTCTGTATTGAGTATTGCGGACGTTCTTTACCAGTAGTGCGGTTCTTTTTACCACTCTTTGCGGGAAGATTTACCAATGTCTGCGGAATAGTTTACCAGTAATAATTAAATGACCCCATTTCTACTCAACTTTTGAGTAGAAATGGGGTCAACATATTATAAATCTATTGGCTATGTCGTAAAAAGAGAGAGTGTAAAATATTTTGTGTAAATAGAAAAAAGGAAGTCCCTTCTGTAGAATAGAGTTACCACACTAAATTCACAGAAAAGAGGACTTCCCTATGAACAATCTTACTACAGATATCTTACAGAC
>NZ_JBGQRB010000101.1:0-1661 GCF_045528645.1 Ruoffia sp. FAM 20857 | reverse complement strand
CCTGAATAATTCATACTTTTAAATATTGAGTTATTCTAGTCGTTATTTTTCAATTTTGGATCACTTTATCGAAATTAAAATATTTTAATCGATTTTCTAAGCTAAAGAAAAACTTTTTAGTCTCATCTCACGAATTTTGGGCGCACTTCTCCCTAGGCCATTTAAAAGGTTTTAAAAAACAGGTTCTTTAAATGTACTGCCGAATCCTTTGGATTTGCCTGAATACTGCATAAAACTCTCGCTGATAAACATGGGAACTCGATAGTTTTAAATAGATTCGTCTTGCTGTAGTGACGAGCTTTCCAGCCACTTTAAATAGACGAAGACGTATCGTATTCACTTGGAGTCCTTTTGATTTTGGTTCAAAACATATGGTACGTAAGAAATTAACCACATTGTATGCCAACAGACTAATCATCATGCGTGCCTCGTTTTCAAGGAATTCTGGGCTATCTGTTTTATCGAAAAAGAAGCTATTTTTGGCTTCTTTAATATAGTTTTCCATGGTACCGCGTTTATTGTAGGTTTCAAATACTCTTTTAGCCGAGATGTTCTCTGAGAAATTCGTGACAATAAAGGAATGGTTAAAAAGGAGTTCACCTACTTCTCGAGTCGAACGGACACAGACACGTCGGGACTTCGTCCAAGAGGCTGCTTGGTATGAAACCGAGTGATAATATACTTCTTTTTCATCCCATGGATGATCAGTATCATAGAACACAAATTCTTCAGCTAAGCGATACAAATTTCTATTGGCCTTTAGCCGAATAACATAATGATTTTCGTATAATTCACATAAATCATAAATATCCGGTGTCGCGAATCCACTATCTCCCCGAACGAGAATATCGGTGGTTGGAATCGCTTGGTTATAATGCTCCAATAACGGTTTAAGAAATTCTTTAACCCCTTTAGAAGTATATTGGTTACCTGAACGAAGTTTAGCTTTTAAAAAATCACCGGTTATCCCATCAAACGCCACTAATGGGTGATAGCCATTTGTTCCATAGTGGGCGTTGTAAGCTGTCTGTTCTTGATTGCCGAATGTATCTGAATGGGTAGAATCTAAATCGATGATCATGTTTGTATCGTTACGAAGGAGACGAGCTTTGTCAATTAACGCTTGATTGAATACTTGAAGTGAGTCAATTGTTTCGCCTACTACACGATCATAAAGCCGAGAGATTGATGATTGAGAAGCCAACGGCTTATCGGTTGAGAACGTCTGTAATACCGGATCATGCTGTAAAATATTTGCAGCAGAATCAGTATTATAACCACCTATAATTTGCAGAATTAACTGTTTTAGAATCTTATGATTCGTGTGTGTCCAATATTTACGACTGTCGTTAAATGTAACAATATCTTCAGAGAGCTGAGTAAATTGGAAAGCATCCATTAATTCATCGATTAGGACTAAACCAGAATCACTTGATAAACGACCACCATCATGAGAAACGATTAAATTATTGTTGAATTTTACGGCATTTTCTTGTAAAGTAACCACTGAGAGAACCCCTTTCTATGGTAGTTTGTGGTGAATTAACCATATCAGAAAGGGGGTCTTTTTTCATCACCTAATGGGTGATGAAGCAGATTACTTTAAAGACTATTAAATCAATGTTAGGAAAGACTATTAGTAAAACTATGAATTATTCAGG
>NZ_JBGQRB010000100.1:0-1789 GCF_045528645.1 Ruoffia sp. FAM 20857 | reverse complement strand
TTTTACCTCTGTGTCTTAATTTACGGATAGCGCCTCGATTACCGGTTGATAAACCAGGCTCATCGAAGTCGCCACGATAAATTGCACGATAGATAGTATTATAACTGATTTTATTTTTGGAATTTTCGGTTCTATAATATATGACGTTGGTGAGAAATCACTGGCGTCTTTTTTTGTCTCAGAAAATAGAAAACAAGTGAGTTCTCCTGTAGAATAATAGTCGACAAAAACCAAATATCCATAGGAGGAACTCACTTGCCTACATCAAATGATATGCAAAATGTACTAGATATTCAAGACAAAAACATGATTTTCGAAGATAACTGCGTGTCTTATGGGATACACAAACAAAAGAAATGTAAATTTATAGACTGTACATTGACTTATATTCCTACGGAATGTAAGAAATGTCAGGAACCAAACAAGGACTTCTCTATCTATAAAAATGGGACTCAGACTTCTAGAATCACTTTTCCAATATCTGGCATTTACCCGACCTATCTTAGAGTGAAAAAGCAGCGGTTCAAGTGTACATCTTGTGAAGCAACATTTACTGCGGAAACACCGATTGTAAAAGAGGCGTGTTTTATCTCTAATTTTATCAAAGCAGAAATACTGGCGAAGTCAGCTGATGCTCGTTCGATCAAGAGCTTGGCAGAAGAGACGAATGTCTCTTCCACAACGATTCAAAGAATCATCAATGAACAGGTGAAGTATTATCGACCTTACTATCATTCATTGCCGGAGAACTTGTCTTTTGATGAGTTTAAGTATGGTAATGGGCAAATGGCTTTTGAGTATATTGATGTCGTAACAGGAACGATACTAGATATTTTAGAAAGCAAAGATACTCGTACAATCAAAGATCACTTCTGTTCTCGATACAGCCAAAACCAGAGAAATCAGGTCAAAACGATTACGACAGACATGAATGCCAGTTACGTCAGCTTCATCCCTGAACTGTTTCCAAACGCTGATATCATTATTGATCGATTTCATATCGTTCAGCTCGTGAACCGAGCGATGAACAAAACACGCGTAAAAGTCATGAATCGACTTCGAACGTCCAATGGAGAAGACCAAAAGAAGTACAGACGACTCAAACGCTTCTGGAAGAAACTACTGAAGAAAGAGTCCGAGTTGTCTTATACTACCTATCAATACTTTCCCATGTTCGGACAGCGTCTGGAATCAGCAATCGTTTCTGAGATGTTGGCGTACGATCCAGAACTAAAAGCAACTTATACAATGTATCAAGCTATTCTTAAAGCCGTCGAACACAATGACTCAAAACAGTTAAGAACTGTTTTAGATCAACCCGCTTCTCCTGAACTATCTGGATACATGAAAACCAGTTTAAAGACGTTGCGCGCTCATTTTCCTCATATCCAAAACACCTTCTATTATCCTTATAACAATGGAAAGATAGAGGGAATCAATAACAAGATCAAAGTATTGAACCGGGTAGCCTATGGTTACGGTAACTTTATTCATTATAAAAATCGCATTATCCTGCACTTCAATTTAAAACCAATCAGAAATAAAATCAAAATGATAGAAAAAGAAAGAGAACATACAGCAGCGTAAGCTCGTTGTACATCCTCTTCCAAAATCTATTATTATTTGACTTTATTCTTTACCAACGTTGTTTGACAGAGAACCTTATTATCAATCAAAACCAAAGAAAGACGAATCAGAACTTGAAGAAGTAGTCGCTGAAGAATTTATCCGCAGCCGAAAGGCCTACGGCTCAAGAAAAATAAAAAAAGCCTTATCAAAACGAGGCATT
>NZ_JBGQRB010000099.1:0-1865 GCF_045528645.1 Ruoffia sp. FAM 20857 | reverse complement strand
TGTGCGCCCGGCATGGGCGATAACTTGGTGGTGAAAGTCCACTACAGACTTGGCAGTAGGAACTGTTAGCTAAAGGCAAGGGTGTCCACCGTGAGGTGGAATCTGAAGGAAGCCGGAGGCAAACACTCGCACTGACGAACAGAAACTTCATATCAAGGCTGAACAGGGATGGATGAGCTTGCATGACAAAGTGAAGTCCAATACTGCACGAATCCTAAACAGTAAATGAAGCAGTGACATGAGTGGAAGGTTATCGCACCTTACCTGGGGAGGTCTCACTAGCGACTCAGTAGTAACAACGAATAGTGAGAAATCAGCAGAGGTCGTAGTAGCGAGAATGTAGCGAAGGACCGAACAATATCAATACAAATTATAGAATGGAGGTTAAGGTTCACAATAATGACAGAAAACAACCGCTTAGGTTGGCAGTCGGTGGAGGGAATAGGTGGAACCGAAAGAGTTAATCGATGTGTCTAGTGAACTTTAGGTGAAATGACAGAAATGTATCGTAAGACTCCGTCTTTGATGGAGCGAGTTGTAACAAGAGAGAATATGGAAGCTGCCATTAAATCCGTTAAACGGAATAAAGGTGCAGCAGGTATTGACGGGATGACCGTCTTTGAAATAGAAGAACACATCAATGAGTATTATATTCCTCTACGGAATAAATTACTTAATGGGACTTATAAACCCCAACCGGTTAAACGGGTAGAAATACCAAAACCGAATGGAGAGAAGCGAAAGCTAGGCATTCCTTGTGTGCGCGATCGAGTTGTTCAACAAGCAATTCGACAAGTGATTGAACCAATCATTGACCCGCACTTTATGGAAAACAGTCACGGCTTTCGACCGGGCAAAGGCACGCATAGTGCCCTCAAACAATGTGTAAACTATTATGAGGAAGGTTATCGGGTAGTTGTAGATTGTGATTTGAAGCAATGCTTTGACACGCTGAATCACGATAAACTCATCTACTATCTAGAACAATACATCCATGATAAGACCATCATCAAAATTATCCGTAAGTTTTTATTAGCAGGTGTCATAGACCTGTCTGGCGAATTCGTAGAAAGTAAAACAGGCGCACCACAAGGAGGGGTTCTCTCGCCTCTACTGAGTAATGTCTACTTACATGAACTGGATAAAGAACTTTCCAAACGTGGTCATCGATTTGTCCGTTACGCTGATGACTTCGTCATCTATGTGAAGACGAAACGAGCCGGTGAACGTGTGATGGAAAGTATCACCAAATATATTGAGAAAGATTTAAAGCTCATCGTCAATCAAGAGAAAAGCAAAGTGGGGTCACCTACTCGTTTAAAGTTCTTGAGCTGTCTGATGCGCCGAGTGAATGGAACCTATCGTTTTATCCCTACCAAGCAAGCCAAGCGAAAATTCAAGAATTCTTTAAAGAGACTGACGAGTCGTAAAAGACCAGGAACCTTTGAAGAAATCATCCAGCAAATTAATCGAGTTACACGAGGTTGGATAAATTATTTTGGTTTAGGTTTTATCAAAGGATTTATTAAAGAGATAGAAGGATGGTTACATCACCGGCTTAGACAGCTTATCTTTAAACGATGGAAGAAACCACGAACGGTTATTAAGAAATTAAAGTCCTATGGACTTGACCTAGACTCAGCGAAACGCATTGCATTTTCTCGTAAGATGTACTGGCGACTTTCAAACACGCCTGAAGTTCATCGGGCAATTACAACAAAAAGACTCCACCAATGGGGCTTAGTTCCACTAAGCGAATTGGTAGAGTCTGCTTACGCAAGGTATTGAACCGCCGTGTACGGAACCGTACGCACGGTGGTGTGAGAGGTCGACTAGTCAAATAATGGCTAGTCTCCTACTCGATT
>NZ_JBGQRB010000098.1:0-1990 GCF_045528645.1 Ruoffia sp. FAM 20857 | reverse complement strand
TTGTTTATGGCAATATAATAATACATAAGATTGCAGCCTAAAAGTACATAACCAGGCAACAAAAAAAGCCTTGTTAGTCATCCAGTTTACCTCTAAAGTTTAAGTTACGACGCTTAACTTGGAGGAAGAAAAAGGATGCTAACAATGGCTGATATTAATACTATCAAAAATCTACGTAATAATCACGATAAATCAATAAATGAAATTGCAACAACTTTAGATATTAACTGGCGTACTGCAAAGAAGTATGCTGATGGTTTAGTGTTACCTGAAAAAAACTTGAAGAAAAAAGTTGGAATGATGTATGACGAAGATTGGGGAGACATCGTTTCATTGTGGCTAGAAGAAGACTATCGTCTTCCCAAAAAGAAAAGAAGAACAAACAAAAATTATTTTGAAGGACTAGAGACAATAGGTTTTAAAGGCTCATATCGTACGGTTTGCAATTTTGTACACGACTGGAAAAGTTCACATCATCATGATCTTCCGAGTGCAGGTTATGAAAGACTCGAACATCCTCCAGCAGAAGCCCAATTAGACTTTGGAACAATGGAAGTTGAACATGAAGGATCATTTAAGGATGTCAAAGCATTAGTGTTAAGTACTCCGTTTAGCAATGCGGGATTTGCAGTTGCTTTACCAAGTGAAAATCAGGAATGCTTATTAACTGGTATGAAAGAAATCTTTAAGCAAATGGGCTGTGTCCCTAAGACAATTCGAATTGATAATATGACAACTGCAGTTATTAAACCAAAATCAAAATTCAAGGATGCAAAGTTAACGAATGAATTTCTACAATTTGCAATGCATTATGGGTTCAATGTCCAAACTTGTAACCCTGCAAGTGGTCATGAAAAAGGTAGTGTTGAAAATAAAGTCGGATATGTTCGCTATAATTTCTTTTCTGAAACACCCAAGATGAAAGATTTTTCTTCTTTGAATAAAGATTTAGAACAGAGAATGGTAAAGAAACGAAAAGAAAAACACTATGAGAAAATAAGAACGATAGAATCACTTTGGAAAGAAGAAAAGAAATCCTGCTTAGAACTACCAGATGAAGATTACCCTGTCTTTAAAGAAGTTCTAGTAAGAGCAAATAAAATGAATGAAATAAAATTAGATAATACTTTAATACATATTCATAATTCATGGCGTCATGGTGAAGTATATGCCTATCTCACTTGGGACAAATATCGTATTATCACTCGCAACGGAGAAATCATTCAAGAAGATTTTCGTCCATATGTTACTCGAAAACGAGCAATTGATTGGCCTACAATCCTTAGGGATTGGAAACAGCGGTTATCTAAAATCACTTATTCACGATACTGGAAGTACCTTCCAGGACGGATACAGTCATATTTGAGTGTTGATGATCTACGTTTACTCTACCAACGACTCGATCGTTTATTAGGTTTGTTATCTGTTCATACAATGATTGAATTGAATGAAAGGTTCTATGAACTGATTTCTGAAGAGTATGAGGAAAGTCTATCTGATGTGAACTGGCAAGGATATGATGCTCTTACCCAAGTTGCAGCCAAAGGAGTGAAGGTATGATTTATACTTTAGAAACAGTATGTAAAGAACTGCGCTTAAATAGTTTACCAAGCTTAGTTGATGATCCTAAACAAGAAGAATGGCTACTTAAATTGTTAATAAATGAAGTAGAAGCTAAAGAA
This sequence comes from Ruoffia sp. FAM 20857, assembly GCF_045528645.1. Lineage (NCBI taxonomy): Bacteria > Bacillati > Bacillota > Bacilli > Lactobacillales > Aerococcaceae > Ruoffia > Ruoffia sp. FAM 20857. The sequence goes on along the minus strand of NZ_JBGQRB010000098.1, from coordinate 308 downwards.
GAACGAAAAATTCAACGTTTAATTAAGCAAGCGAAGTTTATTGGCCATAAAACACTTGATTCCTTCGAGTGGCATCAAGATATTCGGTTACAAGATTCCCAAACTAGAGAAATATTAACTTCTCTTGATTTTATAAAAGAAAATCAAAATATTGTATGTATTGGTGCCCCAGGCACCGGTAAAACTCATTTAGCTAGTGCTTTAGGCTACAAAGCTTGTCAACAGGGTATTGAGACTCGATTTTGGCGAGTTAGTGACCTTGTCTTAGAACTTGAACGAGCATGGAAAAACAATCAATTAGAGCGGTT
>NZ_JBGQRB010000097.1:0-2028 GCF_045528645.1 Ruoffia sp. FAM 20857 | reverse complement strand
AGTGTTTGCCTCCGGCTTCCTTCAGATTCCACCTCACGGTGGACACCCTTGCCTTTAGCTAACAGTTCCTACTGCCAAGTCTGTAGTGGACTTTCACCACCAAGTTATCGCCCATGCCGGGCGCACACACAAAAACAGCGCCAATCACCGAAGTGGTTGGCGCTGTTCAATCTATATTATGGTTGTGACACTCTTAAGTAAGTGCCAATATAGATAAAGTCAGATGTTAAGTTGTTCCATGCTTTTAATTGATTGACTGAAGTTCCGTAGCGGTATGCGATGTTAAATAATGTGTCGCCGGGTTGTACTCGGTGAACGGTTCCTTGTGATGGCGGTTGATTGTCGCCACCTCTAATATTTAAGCGCATGCCGATGGCTAAGAAATCAGATGACAAATTGTTCCATGACTTCAATTGGTTAACCGTTACGCCGTAACGATTCGCAATGCTCCATAATGTATCCCCTGATCTGACTGTATAAGTTAATCCTTCAGATGGAGGTGGTGTTGTACCTTGATCAGATACAACAAGTCGCATGCCAATGTATAAGAAATCAGATGATAGATTGTTCCATGATTTAATCTGATTCACTGTTACACCATAAGTGTTAGCGATACGCCATAAAGTATCTCCAGCTCTTACTGTATATACTGAGCCTGTTGGCGGTGGTGTTTCAGCGTCTGTGACGATTTTTAATTGTTGCCCAATTTGTAATAAATCAGTTGTTAAATGGTTCCATAATCTTAATTCGTTAGCTGTTACGCCGTAGTCGTTTGCGATTTTGTTGAGGTATTCGCCTGGTCTAACCGTATGAGTAATCACTGTGCCTGTACTGTAGTCTGCGTCTGCTTGGGCCATGACGGTTCCAACGCTCGTGTTCATTGCGCCAGCAAGTGTCAATATTGCTAAAGGAACCATTAATAATTTTACTTTTCTCATCGTTCCCACCTCTTTCAATTTCAAACTTAAGTGCTCTCTTCTATACTTATACTTTACCACTAAAGCGCATACATAACAATCTCATAGCCTTTTTTACACAGTTTTATAACACAAAATTCACACATTAGAAAAAGCACCCTAAACTAATAGGATGCTTCGTTTAAAATTCATTTAATATTTTCCCAGCGTTCTTTTGATTTATAAGCGACACGTTTAGGTTGGCATTGACATGTGAATACACCTTTTCTATTTTCCTTCACTCGCATCAGACCTTCAACAGTTTGGAAATCAGCAAAGTTCCAAATTTGCTCACTTTGAACCATGTCATAATCAGCAAACACGCGGTGATACATATCTAAGTACCCATCCCTGTATTGCTCTGTCCCATCACTGATGATAGTTTTGATTCACCAATGTAATTATCTGTACCGTATTCAGTAAAGATCATTGGTTTATTTAAAACATGTTCTACCCAAGCATCCATCTCATCACGGAATAGTCGTTCAGCACCTTCAAAGTCTGATTCACCTTTAACATACCAACCGTAATAACGGTTCATACATAGGAAATCAGCATGGTGATAACTTTTACAAGCATCTGGAGTTGAATACATAATTAAGGCAAATATACGCGGACGTTGTTGCGGACCATATTTGTGTGCTGCTTCAAATAATGGTCCGAAATATTCATTCGCTGCTTCTGTTGTTGTGCTTGGCTCATTCAGTAAGCTCCATGCAAAGACACTTGGGTGATTTTTATCACGTAAAATCAGTCATGAATATCTTCAATATGGTTCTTTTGTAATTCATCTAGATTTGGAAGAGCTTCAAAGAAGTCAACGTCTGTACCTTGAGAAGCTGCTAAGAAGTTGACGATACCTTCTAAATTTAATAACTTACACTATGATTATATCAAAACCATGACTTTACTCAGTTATAAAAACTCTTTAACAGATTTATATACTGGTGTGTTGTAAGATGAAACGCAACACTAAAAAAAGACATGAAGATTCGTTATACTTAAGTCACCACAACATAGTATAAGGAGAGAATCTTCATGTCACACACTCATTTTAACACAAAGAAATCTA
>NZ_JBGQRB010000096.1:0-2059 GCF_045528645.1 Ruoffia sp. FAM 20857 | reverse complement strand
TTCCTCCAAGTTAAGCGTCGTAACTTAAACTTTAGAGGTAAACTGGATGACTAACAAGGCTTTTTTTGTTGCCTGGTTATGTACTTTTAGGCTGCAATCTTATGTATTATTATATTGCCATAAACAACTGCTTTTAATTAAAGAATAAAGCACCGATAAATGCAGGAGAACTGCATTTATCGGTGCTTATTTATGGTCTGATACTCATTTCTTCTAGTCGCTTACGTACTTCTTTGGCTCTTGCTACTGATAAATCACAAGTTAAACCATTTTTAAAAGTAATGATTTTTTCTTTTTGATTAACACTTTCAATCATCATTATATTCGCAATAAATGATTTGTGAACACGGATAAATTCCTCATGTGATTTTTCAATTGCCTTTAAACTTTCATAGAACTGATAATGTCCATTTGTAGTAATGATTGCCACTTTATGCGGCTGAGATAAACTTTCGAAATATATAATATTATCTAAAGCGATTGAGCGCATTTTACTACCTACTTTAAATGTATATTGTCTTTTTACTTCTGAATTTAAATGTTGTCTCTCACCAATCACATTCAAAATTTCTATTATTCGGTTTTGTAATTCTTCAGGTGTCTTTTTTACTATGTAATCAATCGCTTCAACTTTATAACGAAAAGTAACCGGAGCTAATTCTGCGTGTGTAGTTATAAATACAATTTTACCTAAGTCATCAACCTTTCTTATCTCTTTAGCTAAGTCTAAACCATTCATATCATGGTTTAAATCAATATCAAGAAAATAGATTGCATTCGAAGCTTTTTCAGACCTAATTGCTTCTAAAAGAATGAGTGGGTTCACAGATGCCAGGCTGAGTTCCATATCAAGTGATTCAATCATAATGTAATTAGCAATGACTTCACTCATATAGGCTAATTGCTTCTTGTCATCTTCGCAAATATAAATAGATTGCATCAAATCACCTCTCTTGGGATGATCAGCTCTTGAGTAAACACCTGATCATTAATTTGAGTATTAAGCAGTATCATAGACTTATCTACTAGTCTATCTAAGTTAAAGAGTCCAATCCCTCGTTCTGCCCCTTTGGTTGAATATCCGTTTTCTTTTAATGTAACTAAACTTTCAATATTTACTCGGCAAGAGTTTTCTACAATTATTAGGGACTCCAATTCTTCTTGGATTAATGAAACCGATAGCTCTCCATGTTGAATTTCTGCCGCTTCTTCGATGGCATTATCTAAAATAATGCCTAACATACGTGGCAATGATAATGTTTCATCTGTTTCAATAAACATACTTTCTGACACTTCAATGTTCACAACAATCCCTCGTGACTTGGCATATAATAGTTTAGTATAGATTAAGTTTCGTAAGTCAGCATTTTGTAAGTAAATTAGTTTACCTAATTGCCGATTGGTATCATCTGTTTGAATGTCATGTTTATCTAAGACTCGTTCAAAATAATCCCGTAATTGATCCCACTCTTCAGCTTTTATGAATCCATCAAGACTAAGCAATATATTTTGATAATCATGACGAAACTGACGAACATCATCATATTGCCTTGTAATCAACTGATTATATTGTTGATTAACTTCTTCTTGAGCTTTTTCTTGTTCAATCATTCGAATTTGCTCACTGCTATTGTGAAAGAATATAAGTACTAGAACAAATAATACACTCGCGAATAAATAAACACTTCTAAATATAGTAAGCATTGAATCATTGAGTAAGAAATACTCGAAAAGATTCATCAGTTGAGCATAATAAACAACAAAGAAAATGCACAAAATAATAATATAAATGAATGTTTTTGCATTGATATAATATCTGTAGAACCACTTTATAAGTTGTCGAGTAAGGAAAGTCAGAATACTAATAAAAGCTAAAGTAATTATAATTGTCATCCAAAAATGAGGTAGTTGAACATAGCTCATTGATTCTGTGAGAGTGTAAAATATTTTGTGTAAATAGAAAAAAGGAAGTCCCTTCTGTAGAATAGAGTTACCACACTAAATTCACAGAAAAGAGGACTTCCCTATGAACAATCTTACTACAGATATCTTACAGACT
>NZ_JBGQRB010000095.1:0-2112 GCF_045528645.1 Ruoffia sp. FAM 20857 | reverse complement strand
AGCTTTGTTGACCTTTTTTAAACTGGTGGTCGTCCAGCGAAATTGTTTGGTTGTCTGTTCCGTAGAACAGATCCCCTTACACATTTGGTGTGTTTATCTTTGTTCAGTTTTCAATGAGCTTTCGTTGCGGTTGTGATGCAACTTCATTATTGTAACATGTTTGTTACGCAATTGTCAACTAATTGTTTCAATTAATTTTAATTGGTCTCACATGCTTCGCTTTTTTCTCGCCACTTCATGTGACAAGGTCTATATTGTATCATGTTACTCGATACACTGTCAACCTTTTTTTGAATCTTTTATTCAACCAAAGTTCGTTGCTCGATTCGTTGGTGCTGTCTCAATTGACAACCTAATTATAATAGCATGAACCCATAGCCTTTGTCAACACTTTTTGGAAGTTATTTCATCTTTTGAATTCTAATTATTGTAGACATCTCTTTATCTTATGTTATAGCCATCTCAAGATGCTATCAGTTAATATTACCGATACTTGGTAGATTATTTATACATGTAATAATCCAATGTAGTACTGACTTATCAAACATTATTTCTATTGGATCACTATCCATTTTTTTAAAGAATTTTCTTAATTTTGTGCTTATTCCTTCTATAGAGATTTTAGAAAAATCTAATTGCCTTGCCTACCTCTTCTTATTAATTACTTTCATTTAACATCTAATAGACATGGTGCTTATTTGCAGTTCATCCTATAATTCGTGTAACAAATTCATCAGGAAACTTGTGTTATTTATCTACTCATAATTGTGGTTGCTCCCCATGGAGTAGTACCTGATACACCGAATGCTTTATCTATTTATGAATTTAATACTGCCAGTGTTTTTTGCCTTTGGATAACCCATTACACTACTTTCTGTAATTCAGTAATTATGCTCTTAAGTATTTCCATTGTTTTTCCTGACTCCTCAAACATATTCTGAAATAATCCTTCTAAAATTATAATTAAATGCTTCAGGAAGAATGGTTGCGTCTGTTTTTGCATAGGTTATCATCTTTTTTCTCCAGGATGCGTTAATCGGTTAATCGCAAATATAATATCGAGGTACGACTCTAGAAATGCTGCAACTCTATAGTTTATACTTACTATATCCTTACGAACAAGAATTTTTTCTATCTGTTTATCATATGATGGCAGGCTACCAGTGAGTAGATCCATGTTGTTTTTATAATATCTTTACATAACTCTTCTGGTCTGATATTTGATACTTATTTTGCCGTTTTTCCAATTTACCATTATTATCAAATAGAATGTTGCAATGTAAAAGATTATGCCCCATACAAGTTGTGTATCCATTGCTCGGATTAAACTCTTCAACGACTGAATATATTTGTTGTGAAAAGTCCTCAAGATTTCAATATCTATTCCATCTTTCAATGTACAATTGTCTTCATGCTCCCATTATGAATTTCCAAACTCCATATAATGACAGTCATTCTCCAATATTCGTCTTAGAGTATTCTCAATTGGTATCTCATTACAGTAAATATATAAGTCATTGTCCGCCTTTTCATCAAATATTTGTTTTAGTCTTGATCCCCCTAGAGCAATTGCCTCAACCTCTGGCAATGTAGTAAATTCTTTCCAAAATTTATTAAAATTCACATTAACCACTGTTTTTGCATGTATTTTTCAAGATTATTGATTGAATGTACTTATTACCAAAAGTTTACTACACATTCCTTCAGTTTAAAATCTAAAACAAATTGGTTGTTGTATAAACTCGATTGAAACCTCTCATTATTGATATGTCGCTTAAATAAATAAAGACCAAGCAACGATTTCTGCTGCTTGATCTCGACTAAAATGAAACATCAACCCTATTTGACAAAGAAACACAAAAAAAGAGACATAGATTTTAAAATCTACATCTCTTTCTTTAATCTTATATGGAGGATAGCGGGATCGAACCGCTGACCTCCTGCGTGCAAGGCAGGCGCTCTCCCAGCTGAGCTAATCCCCCAATATATCAATCGGGAAGACAGGATTCGAACCTGCGACCCCTTGGTCCCAAACCAAGTGCTCTACCAAGCTGAGCTACTTCCCGAAATGAAACGCACCCTGTAGGAGTCGAACCTACAACCGCCTGATTC
>NZ_JBGQRB010000094.1:0-2301 GCF_045528645.1 Ruoffia sp. FAM 20857 | reverse complement strand
TAAAGATGAGAACACAACACAAACTATCGTTGCATAGAGAGACACTTAAACATAGGAATAAAAAAAGAGCCAAGGTGACTGCGTCACCTGGCTCCTCGGTCCACCAACATCAAAAATTCATGAACCTCAAATACGATGTTAAATTTTTAGCTTATTCAGCAGTTGGTTCTTCAGATAGTAAGTAGATATCTGACCATTTCAAGTCCGAACCAATTTGAGTATCCCATTGGCTTACACGGTTATTAACAGCTGTTAATGTGTAGCGGAATAATGTTGGGATTGTTGGAACTTCTTCAATCATATATTCTTGCCAGTCATAGAATGCTTGTTGACGGAATTCTTCATCAAAGGATTCTTCTGATTCAATGGCTGCTAACAATTCATCATTTTCTTCTGTTGCCCAACGTGTGAAGTTAAATGGTGCAGAACGACCATATAAACCACTTTGGTTTGGATCTCCACCAACACCGAAAGCAGCTTGAAATACATCGATGGCTGGATCGTCTGCTTCAATACGTTCGTAGAATGAATTAAATTCCATTAATTGTCCATCAACGAGTTCAACGTTAATACCGATTTGTTGCCAAGATTGGATGTAATATTGAGCAATCGGCTCAGCCGTTTCTCCACCGGACATTGAAGCGAAACCTAATGTAAATGGTTCTCCATTAGGGTCTTCAACAAAGCCGTCACCATCGTTATCTACAAAGCCTGCATCAGCAAGTAATTGTTGAGAACGTTCTGGATCAAATGTATATCCCTCTTGTTCAGCATTATGATACTCTGTAAAGTTTGGTGTAATATGTGAATTAGCGTTTTGGCGTAATCCATAATAGAATTGAGTTGCAATTGCATTATTATCAATCGCATAAGCCATTGCTTGACGTAATGCTTTATTTGATGTGACACGTTCTGGTTCTGGTACAACTTCGCCGTTCTCTTCATCCCATGTCCCTTGTTTGAACCCGATATAAGTAATAGCGTTCTCTAAGAATCCAACAGGAGTAAAGTTCGTTGCATCAGCATATGTTTCATATTGGTCAGCTGGTAATGAAGCAATATCATAGTTTCCAGCTTTTAATTCAGATACGATTGTAGAAGAATTTACTACTTCAATAACCATTTCATGGATGTTAGGACGTCCATCATAATACTCGTCAAATGCAGTTAAAGTTACCGCTTCACCTGGTGTGATCGATTCTACTTTAAATGGTCCGAAACCAACTGGGTTTTTACGAACATATTCGCTATCTTCCAATTCAGCCACTGGTACTTCACCTAGTAGATGTTCTGGTTCGATATAATTAGAAACACCACCATCAGCTTGAAGCATTGAGTTATTAAATGTATTATACGTTACTGTTAACGTGTAATCATTCACTCGTTCAAGACCTGAAATTTCTTCAGCATCTCCATTGTGGTACTCTTCCATACCAGCAACGTTTTGGAAATCTGATCCGTAACGAATTCCAGTATAATCAGGATTACCAATAACGTAGTATGGGAAGATTACGTCATCTATTGTAATTTCTTCACCATCATGCCATGTATGTCCTTCTGGAATAGTAATCGTTACTTGGCTGTTCTCTGGATCCATTTCGATATCAGCAAATCCTGAATTATCAATAGTGAAGTTCTCATCATATCCATAAAGTCCTGGATTAAAGAAATTAATAATTTCACTATCTGGTTGACCAGTGTATAATAAGTTGTTAAGAACTCCAGAAAATGTACTATCTGATACTAAAGCGTAATTTAAAGTACCACCTTCGATAGGTTCACCTTCATTTTGTACTAAAGTATCAAACTCTAATACCCCATCTTCTCCTTCTTCTTGAGCTGAGACTAACTGCGTCGTAGGCCCAACTAAAGTCGAAGCAAATGTCATAGCTAAAGTTGTTAGCGAAACATATTTTTTAATCGATTTTTTCATTAAAATCCTCCTATAAAATGATTTCCCTAGCATTAGAATAAATAAAAAAAATTATACAATTTTAATGCAAGCGGTATAGTACATTTTAAATCATTATCGCTTTAATATCTATAGTTTTAGGTTATTCTTATTGGCTTTTAATCATCTTAATTATAATGTAATTTAATAAAACTTTTATATTATAGACTTCATTATTCCTATACACTTTCCATATTTTTTTCTATTAAATGAATGGATTTATATATATTTGATTTGTCAAATTAAGCTAGACAAAACTGCTTCATCTAAGTAACTCAAAAATACTTCCAACGGTGTTCGGTAGTGTAAGGATTTCCGTGGAATCGTGTTCCGTTTGTGTGCAATCGATG
>NZ_JBGQRB010000093.1:0-2433 GCF_045528645.1 Ruoffia sp. FAM 20857 | reverse complement strand
TTCACCATCGATAGTGATGGTGTAGGAATTATGAACAATCCGATCAATAACTGCTTCGCCTGTTGGTCCACCTCCCAACTTAGAATGCCATCCAGCAGTGTTGAACTGGGTACAGAAGATCGTAGATGTCGTCTTTTCCCTTTTTTCTATGATTTCCATGGTCAAGTATAGTTCTTCTTCTGTTAAGTCATGAAGAAGCCACTCATCAATAATGAGTAGTTCTTTCTTCGTATACTTACGCATTAATTTCTTATAGCTGTCATCTGGTTGATTTTTTGCTATTTTAAACTCATCTAGAAGTTCAGGTAGGCGAACATACTGTACTTTATAAAATTGACGACAAGCAGCTATACCAAAGGCACAGGCTAAGTAGGTTTTCCCAGCCCCAGTTGCTCCCATTAGAATGATGTTATTCTTATTTTCTAAGTACAACCCAGAAGCTAAGCGTAAGATCTCTTCTTTTGGTAACCGTCGGTCTTCGAAATATTGAATCTCCTCAATTGATGCTGAAGGAACTTCGAATCCAGCTTGCCTTATTAAGCGTTGAAGCTTATTACTTTTGCGACGAGAATGTTCGCTGTCTACTAAAAGCTTAAAGCGATCTTCGAAGCCCAAATCGTTATATTGCTTGTTTTGTGCCTGTTGCTTATAGGCCTCTGCCATGCCACTCATTTTCATTTCAATCAACTTTGTTATCGTATCTTCATTCATCATTTAAACGTCCTCCATAGTAGCTAGCCCCACGGGTGAATCCATGGTTCTGAGTTAATTTATCTACTGCTTTCTTCATTTGTTCTTCTTTTATCTGCTTCTGGTTATTTTTAAGGGCTGTTTTAACAAGAGAGACCGTCGGTCTTTCTGTGACGTCCAGTACCGTCTGGCAGGCTTTTTCCAATTCATACTTTGTGTGTTTGCGTAACACTTTCTTAAGAGTGAAAATGGACTGAACACCTTGTCGTTCAACGGCAGCGTTTTTTAGAATTAATTCGACCACTTGTAAGGTAGATCGTCCAATATCTTTTGCCCATGCAATGGCATTTTGTGGGGTTTGATCCGTATATAATTTATGGTTCTCTGGCATATGATCTCGGTTAGTGGACTGCCTGCCATATTTCCCATATAATCGTGAATGAGAAGCGATTCTCAAATGATTGTAGAATACTTCAATAAGATGATCTGTAACTCTCACATCTACCTGTTGACTGATATATTCATAAGGAACAGAATAAAACTGACTTTTAACAGAGATATGATAGTCTGGTTGAACTTTGGCGGTTAACCATTCAGACATCTGATAAGGTGTTGGTGGGAGAGGAGAAAGGTACGATTTCTCTTCTTCTAAAAATGCTGACCATCTGGAACCTTCACGCTTCGTAAAATCACGATGATTGAACTCTTCTAATTTTTCTTTGGCAACGTCATTCCATTCCTTTAAAGTGAAGCATTGAGTGTGCCTCATGGCAGCGATAATCCAAGTCGAGATTGTGCGTACAGACCCTTCTACTGAAGCTTTATCCTTTGGATATTTTACTCGAGCTGGCATCACGAATGTGCCGTAATGATTCGCCATATCTTTATAAGTAGGGTTTAGTACTAATTGCTTTCGCGTATTTTCCTGAACCCCTGTTTTTAAGTTGTCAGGGACTAGAACTTCACTCACACCCCCAAAATAGTCGTAAGCATGTCTATGGGCTGTGATCCAAGACGTTAAGTTCATTGATAAAAAACCTTCAACGTAGGACAATTGACTACTAGGAAATGTCGCTACGAATACATAGACTTTCACCTTCTCACCAGTATCTCGGTCAATTAAAGTGCCGGTAGATCCAGCCCAGTCGACTTCTAAAATTTCTCCTGGCTTTCGTTTGATTCGCATCGTTGCCTTATGTTGTTCTGCATATTTTCTATAATGACGAATGAAACTGCGATAGGCATAGGGAATAGCGTTTTCTGCTCGACACTGCACTTCATATTCATGATGAAGCAGTGTTAAAGTGACATTCTTCTTTCCCAACTCTTTGTGAATGTATTCAAAGTCAATCGGTCGGTAACCTGATCCTTCCATCGTCTTTTCAGGATACAAAAACTCTTCTAGCCATTTATCTGTCATCTCATCTGTTAACGGCAGTGTCACCTCCTTTTTTTCCGCAAGTCGAATGACTTCCGTTATTTTTTGTCTTGAGTGACCAGTAGCTGCACGAATACTTCGAAGAGAAAAACCATCAGACCTCATCTCCAATACTTTCCTATATTGGAACATAAAAAAACCTCCATATAATAAATGTCATGCTTTAGGCTTAAATGCCGTAGGCATGCACATTAATTATACAGAAGTTAATAAGTGGTAAACAGGTTGGCAATGACTGGTACATTTCATGGCAAAGGGTGGTACAAAACTTGGCAACGCTGGTACATTTCGCTGGCGGTAGTCAA
>NZ_JBGQRB010000092.1:0-2455 GCF_045528645.1 Ruoffia sp. FAM 20857 | reverse complement strand
TTAGTTCCACTAAGCGAATTGGTAGAGTCTGCTTACGCAAGGTATTGAACCGCCGTGTACGGAACCGTACGCACGGTGGTGTGAGAGGTCGACTAGTCAAATAATGGCTAGTCTCCTACTCGATTTTTTGAATTGTCAATATAAGCTAGACAAATGCGAGTCATTAATGTAACTTGAAAATACTTCCAAAGGCGTTTGATAATTTAATGATTTTCTAGGTATTTGATTTCTCTTGTCAGCTACTGCAGACACAAATAACTGCTCGACTTTATTGAAGTCCATTTCCTTTGGCAAGCCATCGTTTCTAAATAGACCATTTGAATGTTCATTTAAACCACGCTGTGATGGTGTTCCTGGATCTGCGAAGTAGATCGAGACGTCATGTTTGTTGGACAACACCTTCCAGTTACTAAATTCTTTTCCGTTATCAAAGGTAAAAGATTTAAACAAGTTTCTAGGGCTGGATTGAAACCACTCTGTTAACGTTGTTTCAATGTCACTTGCTTTTCTGACTTTAGGCTTTAAGGTGATGATGGCTTTAGATAGACGTTCCACCAGTGTGATGATGGCACTTTTATGATGAGCACCAACGATTGTATCACCTTCAATGTGACCAAACTCATCTTTAAATAGAGGGTAGTCTTTTTCTCTTTCAGAGATGTTTCGTTTGAACGCTTGTTTTCCTCGTCGTTCTTGGTCTCCGTTTGGCTTTCACTTGCCTTTCATAGGGAGTGTTGTGATATCAAAGGTGCCATCTTTAAATCGACGATATAAGGTTCTCATTGAACAACTGATTGGCTGTTCAAAACGTCCAATGTTGACGTCTGGCGTCCATCCTTGAGCAACTTTTTCTTTAATATACTTCTGTTGCTTTTTAGGCAAAATGATTTTATGTCTACCGCAACGCTTTTTATATACTTTATAGCGTTTGTAGTAATCAATTGCTGAGTTACCTTGTTTCAAGAAATTAATAACGTTATAAATGGGCTGACGTGAACGCCTTAAGCGTTCAGCAATCATCGCAACAGAAATATTTTGATGATAATAAGATTCTATCATTACTAATTCATCCGTGGTAAGATGGGAGTAGGTCATTTATGATCACTCCTATTCTTCGTGGTGGAAGTATAGTTTGAGTGTATCATAAATGACTTTTTTATCTGTCTAGCTTAATTTTACAATCTACGTTTTATAAAATTGAATTCACCATTTTTCTTGTATATAGGGGTGAATTTTATGAAGAAAAACAAAGATTAAGTGTATCTAGAAATAGCACACATTGGAAAAGTTGAATTGCCGTCAGATGTAGAAAATCGAATATATTATCTACTCCGAGGCTAATATAATGAAAAAATGGTCCTCGATTTGGTCAAAAAACATGAAATTAAGACCTGGGATATTCTTGGTGACTATTGGTTTGAAAACGGAAAGCGTCTGCAAACGGATTTTATTGTTATGGCAAAAGATACTTGGTATGTCCTTGTAGTGAAAAATGACGACGGAAACTTTCAATATATAGATTTCGACTGCGTATTAAATAGCAAATTATTAAAAGACAATATCGTAACCAAAATTCAAGAGCGCAATAATCGCTTAACTCATATGGCAAGTGAGATACCGCATTCGGTCAATGTTACGGGTGCGATGATTTTATAAAGGAGCACTCACAAGTTAGCCTAGATACAAAAGTAAATTACGAAGTTGTCTTGCGCCATCAATTTAGATTCTACATTAAAAATATTAAACGCAAATCTGATTTCCCACTAATGGCGAGTTATCTTAAAGCTTGTCATGAAGTGTTCAATAGATATAGAGTAGCTAATCCATTTCAACCAGAAAGCTTGCAAGTAGAAAGTTTTTCAGGCATTCCTAAAGGGATTACGTGTTGTCAATGTCATAGTTTTAATACGATTGCTAAACATCACAGTATTACTGTAGAAAATGTGGTGTGAGAGAAACGAAGACAAAAGTAATTCTATGAGCTGCCTATCACATAAGAATCCTATACTTTGACCATCCACAAATGCTGACACCAAGAAATATTTATGATTTTATGGTTGGAATGATGGGCATTACCTCAATCAAGAAAATCATGAATAAGCATTATGATAAAGTAGGAGGGATTAATAAGTATTCCTATAAAAGGCATATGTAAATTGTAATTTTAAAATGTGAAACGAGACTTTTATTCGAAAAGCGATACTATGAGAATTCAAAGTGACGCTTTTAGTTGAAAAGCGATACTATGAGAAATCAAAGTGACGCTTTCAACCCAATTTCCTACTAAAGCAAAAAAGCCCGTCCCAAATCGCGAAGATTCGGGACGGGTTTTCATGTGCGCCCGGCATGGGCGATAACTTGGTGGTGAAAGTCCACTACAGACTTGGCAGTAGGAACTGTTAGCTAAAGGCAAGGGTGTCCACCGTGAGGTGGAATCTGAAGGAAGCCGGAGGCA
>NZ_JBGQRB010000091.1:0-2700 GCF_045528645.1 Ruoffia sp. FAM 20857 | reverse complement strand
ATAAGCGCTGAAAGCATCTAAGCGCGAAGCCAGCTTCAAGATAAGATTTCCCATCACGCAAGTGAGTAAGACCCCTGAAAGACGATCAGGTAGATAGGCTCGAAGTGGAAGTGCAGTAATGTACGGAGCGGACGAGTACTAATCGGTCGAGGACTTAACCACGAACCAATTCAGGTTTAGCAGGTAAGAAAATATAAGGTTGATATTCAGTTTTGAGTGATCTAAGAGATTACTTATATACAGACAATGTGTGGTGATGGTAGCAAGAAGGACACACCTGTTCCCATGCCGAACACAGCAGTTAAGCTTCTTAGCGCCGATGGTAGTTGGACCTTTGGTCCTGTGAGAGTAGGTCGTTGCCATGCATTGTTTAATTGAGAGCAGAGCCCGAGGGTTCTGTTCTTTTTTTGTTTAGATATTTTCCTTCTAATATATTGGTCAGATGATATAATATGATTAACATTAGGAGTCGATTTGTGGAGGTGACTGATTTGAACCAACAACTAAAGGAAAAGATTAAGTTAAAAGCTGAAGAACTCGGGATTGATAAGATTGGTTTTACACATGCGGAGCCATTTTATACTTTAGAAGATCGCTTGAAGCAGCAAAGAGCTGCAGAACATAATTCTGGCTTTGAACATAAGAACATTGAAGAAAGAATTTATCCTGAGAAGATTTTTGAACAACCAAAGTCAATTATTGCGATTGCTTTAGCATATCCCTCTCGCATGAAGAAGCCACGGTCAGAGAAAGGTAAACCTAGAGGTGAGTTTGCGCGTGCGTCGTGGGGAACGGATTACCATCATATTCTCAATGACCGAATGAATAAGCTCATTGCCTACATTAAAGAAGCCGCAGATGAGGAGAATATTGGTTCAGTTGATTTTAAACCGATGGTGGATACTGGAGAACTCGTTGACGTTGCGGTTGCTCAGCGGGCAGGGCTTGGCTTTATAGGGCGCAATGGCTTGTTGATTACTGAAGAGTTCGGTTCATTTGTGTACTTAGGTGAAATCATTACGAATATTGATTTTGAAGCGGATGAAGAAGTACCTTTTGGTTGTGGCGATTGCATGAAGTGTATTGATGCATGTCCTACAGGTGCTTTACTTGGGGACGGTCGTATTAATGCCCAAGTCTGTCTCTCATATCAGACACAGACTAAAGGATATATGCCAGAAGAATTCCGGAAGAAGATGGGTCGCGTTATTTACGGATGTGATATTTGCCAAGTTGTTTGTCCATATAATCGCGGAATAAATACGCACCATCATGAGGAAATGGAACCTGACCCAGAACTAACAAATCCAGTACTTGAACCCTTATTGGATATATCAAACCGTGAATTTAAAGAGAGCTTTGGCAAAATGGCCGGATCATGGCGTGGTAAGAAACCACTTCAGAGAAATGCGATTATTGCTTTAGCCAATTACCGTGAAAAGTCTGCGATACCTAAGTTACTGCAAGTAATCGAGACAGATCCTCGTCCAATGATTCGCGGGACAGCAGCGTGGGCAATTGCTAAGATAACTGAAGAATCACCGAATCAAGAATTAATATTGTTCTTAGAAGAGATGCGTGAAAAAGAAGATGAAGCAGAAACAATTTCAGAATTTAATAAAGCGTTAGATATACTTAGAACAAATATGTAAGCCATGAAGATACATCTTTCAATTAGTGAGATGTATCTTTATTATTATAATGAAATGGAAGGGGTTACACTTTGAAAAGCAGTCAATTTTTATATCTATGTTATATTTACAATTAAGTTTTATAATAATGGGTTTAGGCATTAATTTAGTTGCTCATGCCAATTTAAGTACGTCTGCGCTCACATTAATTCCTTTAGTGTTGAATGAGCTCGACCCACTATCATTTGGTGAATTGACCATGATTTTTAATATTATATTAGTTATTTCCCAAGTCATTTTACTTGGAAAGAGCTTTCCTTTGTTGCAATATTTTCAAATAAATGTGTCGTTTGTATTAAGAGTTTCAGTAGATTTTTGGAGACCGAAGATTCAAAATTTTGAGTTGAAACACTTTCTTTGGCAACTTATTGCGGTTGTTATAGGTTGTTTCACCATCGTTTTAATTATTATGATACAATTGAAAGCAGATTTTGTGAACAATCCAGGGGAAGGAATTGTAAAGGCGATTGCTTTACGCTTTAACACGGAGTTGTTCAGTAAGATAAAGGTGCCTTTAGATAGGAAGATTGAACAAACTGCGCGCGGAATTGGTGCAACATTGGATGTAGAAGGTGTCGTGACCTACGACTATAAATATCCACCTGTGACTAATGACGCGCAAGTGACAACTGAAGTTGTGAACTCGCTAGAAGAAATTTTATCAGGTCATTTAGTTGAAGTTGAAGAGCCATTAATGGGCGGTGAAGACTACGCGTACTATCTATATGAAGCACCCGGGACTTTCCTCTTCTTATCAAATCCATCTAATATTAAAGGCCAGTTCCACGTACACCAACCCGTGAAGTTTGATGTGAACGAATCACTATTCTATATGGCGACAGCGGCATTTGTAAAAGTAGCATTGGATTATTTAAATTAAAATATATTTGATTTGTCAAATTAAGCTAGACAAAACTGCTTCATCTAAGTAACTCAAAAATACTTCCAACGGTGTTCGGTAGTGTAAGGATTTCCGTGGAATCGTGTTCCGTTTGTGTGCAATCGATGA
>NZ_JBGQRB010000090.1:0-3275 GCF_045528645.1 Ruoffia sp. FAM 20857 | reverse complement strand
TTCCTCTATGGTAAGATGTGTGTAGCTCATAACAGACCTCCGTGTTTATGTTTTTGTCGTTACTAACATTTTACACGAACCTGTTATGGGTTTCTTTATTTGTCGCACTTAATTTTACAATTCATCACTTAATAGGAGTTCTTTTGGTGTGTATGATCATCCCTATTGTTAGATATCTATACTTAATCTATAAATGAAGTTTAGAAGAAGTTCACTAGAGGACTCTTTAGTGAGCTTTTTCTTTATGCTGCCATACAATAAGTATGATACAATCACGGAATATCATACTTATTTGGATATAATTGATTAATTTAAAGTTCAATAGAGTACACTCTATTGAACTTTTTTGTATGGTTGCTATAATAGTATTATCATGTGTTCAATAGAGTTATTTTATATTGATCGTGTGAAACACATATAATTTTAAGCAAGAATAAACTTTAGGTAAGACATTGTGAATACTTTATAATGAAAGGATGTTTTTTTGGCAAGAATAAGTTATGCAAGGGTAAGTAGTAAGGATCAGAACTTATCCCGGCAACTTGAAGCACTAGAAGGCGTTTCCAAGGTCTTTTCAGACAAAGTAAGTGGGGGATCGGTCGAACGAACGCAGCTACAGGCCATGTTAAATTATTTGAGAGAGGGCGATATTGTTGTTGTTACGGAATTAGACCGACTTGGAAGAAATAATAATGACCTAACGACTATCATGAGCCTGATTCAAGAGAAAGGGGCAACATTAGAGGTATTAAATCTGCCATCGATGAATGGCATCGCTGATGAAAACTTGCGACGCTTAATCAATAACCTAATTATTGAACTATATAAGTATCAAGCCGAAGCTGAAAGATAACGAATTAAAGAACGATAGGCGCAAGGTATTGAAATAGCGAAACGTCAGGGACGTTTTAAAGGAAGAAAAGAAAGTTTGAACCTAACGATGAAAGGTTGCTACATGCCTTTGAATTATATGATAGAGGTATGACAGAGAAAGTAGTTGAACGTAAGACGGGTATCAATCGTACTACGTTTAGAAGATATCGCGAAAAGTATAATTTAACTAAAATAGATGATAGGTAGAAGTAGCTGAAATTTGAGATTTAGAATATGATCAATAAGTGGTATGCTTTCATTTAACTACTGACCCGAAAGGGAGTGTTTTCATGTTACAAAATGTCATTTCGTTAGTTGTCGCACCACATGAAAACGTTGTAGCTCTCTCTGAGGTCATGAAATGAGTTTTAATGCGTTTGTTAGCTATATCTTAGAACGGATTGTGACGGAATAAAATACGAATAAAATTATTATGAATCCCAAATAAATGCAAACTTGATGATAAATAATAATTATTGGAAAAAGTTCAATTAGAAGTATATAAAACATCCCTTTTAAAAAAGAATAAATTCTCTTGTTAAAGGGATGTTTGTGAATTTACATGTAATACTCTTTTAGATGTTACTTTTTAAAATAAAATTTAAAGGATATATTTAAGTCCAATTAATAATTGTATGCATCAGCATTTGGCACTGCAATTGCTAGACCATTTGTACCAATGGCAACGCCACTTAGAACTGCTTTTTTAGCTGCAGCTGGTAATTCTATTATTCCTGACACCGACTTACTATTAGCAGCTTCACTAATCCAAAATGTATTAGTTCTATTATTTTTATATGTAACTGTTACCGTACCTTGGAAGGTATAAGGCCCAGAGAAACTAGGCTTAGCGTACCAGTAAACGGTATTACTACTCATAATCTCAAGAGTAGTAGTTCCACCAGGACCTGTAATGGTTCCATACGGTACTACATTATTTTGTTGAGCATTTACTTCAGGCGTAGAAAATAAAGGTGATATAGACAAAAACAAAGTGAAAATAACAATAATTTTTTTACTTAACTTCATGATACACTCTCCTTCTTTATTTATTTAATGCACGTTTATTGTAATTGAGATTTTAATTAAAGTAAAGGTGGTAATCTAATGGAAAAAAATAAAATAGAAATGATATTAAAAGATTTTTTGCAAGGTATGAGTATTGACGAATCATCAATTAAAATAAGAAAAACGCAAAATAATATGGTTATAACAATTAACAAAAATTTCAAAAGAATTTTATTACTACTTTTAAATATACTTGGTAAAAATGCTATACAATTTGAATTAATGTATACAAGTTCCCCTCATAGTGATTCATTGGAGCAAACAAACATTGACGAAGTTATTATTACTGTCCCTTTAAACGAGGTAAAAAAACTAGATAAAATATTTTTAGACGCTAATTCTACTTCTGAAAATTACTAAATATACGAGGAGGAAATTTAGCTAGTAAAAATACACATATTAAACTCCTTTTGATAATTGACAATATAAAATATGCATAGTTAATACGGGGGAAACATAGGAGTCGAACAACATGAGTATAACATTAAACAAAAAATTACTAGGCAACGAAGGATATGCCAAAAACATAGCCATAAAATTTCAATAAATGAACAAGGCTTGTCAGATAAAGAAATAGAACGGAAAACAGGAATTAACCGAACGACGTTTTATCGCTACAGAAAAAATCACTATTATAGTTAATATTAAAAGGGGCTGGGAAAAAAACTAGCCTTAAATAGAAAAATCGCAATGAAACCATCGATATTCTGATGCTTTCATTGCGATTTTTATGTGTGGCTGAATAATCGTAAAAAGTAGCCACTCTTCTTCTTGCCTCGAGGGCTAATTTTGTTAAATTCATACTCATCAACATGATACCAATGTTATTATGAAGCGCTTGTTTCCCTCTAACATGGGCTCTGCGCATGCCAAATACACCTTTTAAGCGATCAAAAATTGTTTCTACGTCAATTTTACGCACGCCACACTTAGGGCAAGCCTCTAACGGATACGATAACGTGCCTGAAATCAACATTGTTGTGTGACCATTTTCTTCGATGATTTGAACCCCGTCATTAAATTTAATATTTTCGTCTTTAATTCCAACCAGTTTTGCGATATCATTATTATCAGCCATGTGAATTCTCCTAACTATATTTTTGTGTAGTGACTAAATTATAGTAGAATTCACTCAATGTCATTAAGTTAAGAAAAAGTCTGTCGAATTAATCGATAGGCTTTTTTTCTGCCATTTTTTATCAAATCTTATGGTGTGTTGTAAGATGAAACGCAACACTAAAAAAAGACATGAAGATTCGTTATACTTAAGTCACCACAACATAGTATAAGGAGAGAATCTTCATGTCACACACTCATTTTAACACAAAGAAATC
>NZ_JBGQRB010000089.1:0-3290 GCF_045528645.1 Ruoffia sp. FAM 20857 | reverse complement strand
GGATTCACCGCGGCTTCCAACAAGCTGAAGCAGAGCTAGAAAAAATGTTTGAAAGATTAACAAATTAATAAATCGATTTTATAGAAGGAGTACTTCATTTACACATAATTATTGACACTCCCTAAAATACTCAATGGGTCTACATTTTGGTTGGTTATTAGTGGCGAGTATGGCTAACTTAACTACTTATACTGTAAGTCAAGGTGTTGATTTAACCGGTACAATAGGTATTATTTGGACGGTTGCGTTAATGATTGTTGTGGCAGCACTTTCAGCTTATTACTATACAAAGTTAGGTAATGAGATGATTATGCCAGTAGCATTATGGGCTATCCTAGGAATATTTATTAAACATAGTCCATTTTCATCCTTTGAATATAAAAGTAATATCGTTATGTATGTAGCCGCAGTTCTTTTTGTTATAAGTGCCGTTGGCTTCGTTCAACTGTTCCGACTACAAAAAGAACAACGAGTTAAAAGAGTGAATAAATAGGTTATAAGGTGAATCTAATTTAGGTTCATCTTTTTTGTGCTCCTTCGGATGCACTTTCATTTATGGTAAAATGACTATAACAAGGTCACTCAGTTTTCTTAAGAGAGAGTAGGAGACACATTATGAGACTCATCTTAAAAGTTTTACTCCGGATTGTAGTGATTGCTATTCTAATCACGGTTATTATCTTCGGAATACGTTGGGTTCAAACGAATCGGTATAGTGAGTATATTGCAACGGATGAAGAAAGTGTCTATGTCGAGCCAGCCAATTTAGCATTGTATGAGACAGAACAAGCCAATATGACAGTTGAAACAATCGAAGAAGGGTATGTTAATGGCTTCCATCTTGTTCCAGATGAAATTTTAGCTGAGGGAGCGATCTTCACCTTTGGGGGTTCCGAAGGTTCGCCCAATTATGAGTTAGCGGTTCAATTGGCAAATGAAGGATACGAAGTTTACAGTTTATTCTTTTTCGGACCAGGTGAATTACCTGAAAGTATTCATGAAGTTCCCCTCGATTTCTACCAAGAAGTCTTAGCTTATCACGAAGAACATAGTCAATCGGATGGTCCTATCACAGTCTTAGGTGCTTCTAAAGGAGCGGAATTAACTTTAAACTTAGCTACCATCTATGAAGAGATTGATCACATCGTATTATATGCACCGTCTACTTATAATTTCTTCTCACTAGACCAACAAAATGCAGACGCCAGCTCATGGTCTTACCAAGATGAGCCATTGCCGCATTTGAGTAATCAATCAGGTAGTATGATAGAAACAATGCAGATGATTGCAGGCTTTATCACCTATACACCGGTGTCATATCAACCAATTTATGACAGTGTGATTGAAGGAAGCGAAGCAGAGAGTCTAGAAGCAGCTCGCATTAAAGCTGAAGAATTTACAGGGGAAGGAATTATTTTCGCCGGTGGCGACGATTTAATGTGGAATTCAAGTCAAATGGGTGAAGCGATTATTGAACAGGCAAACCAAATTGAATTACACAATTATCCAGAGGCAGGTCATTTATTCTCAAATAAAAGATATTTAGGAGACTCTGCAGGATTGATTGCCTTAGGTGGGAATGATGAAGCCAATCAAGCCGCTTTAGAAGAAAGTCATGCCATTTTGTTAGAGAATTTAGCTAATTGGCATAATAAAGAATATAAAATGTAGATTAGCACTTGCAATATGGAATAAACATGGTATACTATTTCGGTGCGCAAGAACGCACACTGAGTGGGAGGAGTGAAGCTCACTCCGTAAACCACATCACGAAAAAAATTTTACAAGGAGGAATGTTTCGTGGCTAAAAAAGTCGTAACACAAGTCAAATTACAAATTCCAGCGGGACAAGCAAGTCCAGCGCCGCCAGTTGGTCCAGCATTAGGTCAAGCGGGAGTTAACATCATGGCGTTTACTAAAGAATTTAACGCTCAAACACAAGATCAAAATGGGATGATTATTCCAGTAGTAATCGATGTGTATGAAGACCGTTCATTTAGTTTTATTACTAAAACACCACCAGCTCCAATCTTACTTAAAAAAGCAGCTGGCTTAAGCAAAGCTTCTGGTGAACCAAACAAAAACAAAGTTGGTTCAGTAACAAAAGCACAAGTACAAGAAATTGCTGAAATTAAAATGAAAGACTTAAACGCAGCAGATGTAGAAGCTGCTATGCGCATGATCGAAGGAACAGCTCGTTCAATGGGAATCACTGTCGAGGGCTAAGCATAACGCAGCTTCCAGCCCGTATTCTATCGGGTGTGGGAGGTATTACCGTTAATACCACAAATATAGGAGGAATAAATTAAATGGCTAAGAAAAGTAAAAAATTTCAAGCGGCATTAGAAAAAGTAGACCGCAACAATTTCTATAGCGCAGATGAAGCAATCGCATTAGCGAAAGAAATCGACTTTGCGAACTTTGATGCAACTATGGAAGTATCTTACAACTTAAATATTGATGTTAAAAAAGCTGATCAACAGATCCGTGGAGCAATGGTATTGCCACATGGTACTGGTAAAACTCAAACAGTTGTAGTTATCGCAACTGGAGATAAAGCTAAAGAAGCAGAAGCAGCAGGTGCTGATTTTGTTGGTGAAGCAGACCTAATCGAAAAAATCAACGGTGGTTGGTTAGACTTCGACGTAATGGTAGCAACACCTGACATGATGGGACAAGTTGGTCGTCTAGGACGCGTATTAGGACCAAAAGGCCTAATGCCTAACCCTAAAACTGGTACAGTAACACAAGATGTTACTAAAGCGGTTAACGACATCAAAGCAGGTCAAGTTACTTACCGTGCTGACAAAGCAGGAATCGTTAATGTTCCAATCGGTAAAGTATCATTTGATGATGCTAAATTAAAAGAAAACTTTAACGCATTACACGAACAAATCGTTCGTTTAAAACCAGCTTCAGCTAAAGGTACTTACATGACAAGTTTAACATTGTCTACTACTTTTGGACCTGGTATCAAAATTAACGCTCCAGGAATGGAATAATCAATTTTAACTTAAATAATTACGAGCTTAGAATTTGAAGTAAGTCTTCATTTTTTAAGCTCTTTTTTTGTAATAAAGGGTCATGCTTTTGAAGACAGACCTATATTTTCAGGTAATAATTGAAAATATTAACTAAATGAAAACCGATTAAATAAAAAAAGCCTCTGTTGTCAAATCAAATGCAACACTATTGTTATTCAAAAGACATACCCCATTAGACTTTTAGGTATAGGGTTTCCCCCATGGGGGAAATGTCGCTTTTCGATTCTTTTATAACTCAAGTCTTTA
>NZ_JBGQRB010000088.1:0-3344 GCF_045528645.1 Ruoffia sp. FAM 20857 | reverse complement strand
CGAAGGTATTAATAATAAAATTAAAGTATTGAAACGAACAGCCTACGGCTATCGAAATTACAGTCATTTTAGAGACCGTATTTTACTTATGACGCGATTATATGTCCCTCAGACAAATAAAAAAGATTAAGCAACAACTTATGCTGCTTGATCTTGATTAAAATGAGTCATCAACCCTATTTGACAAAGAGCCATTTAAATTTAATCAAAAACACATCTTAGATTAGATAACCTAAGATGTGCCTCATTAATTAGAATAATTCTTTGTCACTACCAAACGTTTCTCCTAAAGCTTGTTGTGCAAGCACATTTAAGAAGTTCCATGGTTTATCATATTCTGGTTGGAAGAAGTAGTCAGCTAAAGCTAATTGTTCTAATGTCCAGCCAGCTGAAATTGCTGTTGAAACTGTATTTATCGCAAACATAACATCTTGTTTAGACATTAACTGCGCACCAACAATACGATTTTTTTCTTTTTCAAAGTGAATTTTCATCATAACAGTTGTATCATCACCAATAAATTTAGGACGAATAGTCTCTTCATAATATTTACTGTCGACTTTGCTTAAATCTGCGTCAGAGTCTTTAACACCTGTACAAGCAAAGTGGTAATCGAATAATGATAATGCAGATGTGCCCGAAACGGCTGGCATTTCAAATTTGTTATCTGAAAGCATATTTTTAGCAGCGATTACACCTTGGCGACGTGCGTTAGAAGCTAAAGCAATGGCACGTTTTTCCCCCGTTGGAGCAAATGGAATTAATGTCGCATCTCCAGCTACATAAATATCTGGATTTGATGTTGATTGCATATGTTCATTCACTTCAACAAAACCACGTTCGTTTCGCGCTAAGATACCGTCTAACCATTGTGTATTTGGACGCACACCAACGGCCATAATAACAGTATCTGCTTCGTATTCACCTTTATCTGTCACGACTTTTGCAACAGATCCATTCTCACCGATGATTTCTTGAACTTTTTCCCCACCATGGAATTTCATTCCATGTTCAAGTGCGTTCTCTTGTAAGACTGAAGTAAATTCTTTATCTAGATACGTAGGTAAGATTGAATTTAATGAATCAATAACCGTTGTATCAATTCCTGCTTTCGCGTATGCTTCAGCAACTTCTATTCCAATATATCCACTACCTACAACAACTGCTTTTTTAGCAGATGACATACGTTCTTTTACTTTATCTGCCCAATTGCGGCCGCGTAAGTAGTATAAATGATCTAAATCAGTTCCAGGAATTGGAATTTCAATCGGTACAGCCCCTGGGCTAAGGAATAATTTATCATATGATTCTTCAGATTCTCCGTCAGCTGTTTTAACTGTAATCGTTTTAGCTTCTGGATCTACAGATACAACATCACTATTCATATGAACATTTACGCCTTGCTCTTTATAACTTTCTTCATTTGCATAATGTAAGCTATCTAAAGAAGGTGAGATATCTTCTAAATAACTTTGAATCCCACAAGATAAGAATGATGCTGTTTCCCCGCGTTCATATAAATGAATCTCAGCATTTGAATCTTCTTTTAAGATAGTTTGCACTGCTTCATACCCAGCATGTGAAGTACCTACAACAATAATTTTCATAACAAAACCTCCAAGAATTTTTTAACAAATTTATTATATCACATTCTAATCTGATTTCAAACATTCAGAACTCAATCTAACAAAACGTTTATTCAACACCATTTAGTTAGATATTTCATGGGAACATCCATTTGAATAATAGTAATATATTTTTTTCATTTATATAAGCCAAAAAAATTATTTGGTCCTGAATAATTCATAGCTCTATAATTTAAGCTGGTTTCTTGAATAAATTAATCGTTCCGTAAATTTCAAGTTTAAGTTAGCCACTACAGGTAACTCATTTGTTTGGTACCGTAACTGCCTTGTTATTCTAAATCAGTGACCCTCTGATATTGAACTGAGGGATGGTAGTCTCCCGACCAGTCTGGCCTCAGGCCATCTTTCCAGACATGAAGCCATGCCGAGGTCAAGTAATGATAGGTCAAGCCCCCAATCGTTCTTGCTTGAATGCTTGAACAAATGTGTCATGTGGTATTGCATAACCCAAAATTTTCCGCGGGTAATCGTTCATCCAACGCTGGATCCGCAAAATCTGGTTCTCGCTCACCTCACTAATCGGGCTTCCCTTGGGAACGAAACGGCGAATTAATTTGTGCTGGTTTTCGCTCGTCCCACGCTCCCAAGAAGCATAGGGGTGGCTGAAATAGACGTCAGCTACATCTTGCAGAGCATCGTGTAGCCTCGAAAACTCCGAGCTATTGTCGGAGGTCACGGTCTTAAATAATTGATCGAAGTTAGCGCCAGCCCGTTCTCTTAGCTGTTGAACCGCTTGGTCCACCGATTCGGTGTCCTTCCCGTTCAACTTTAGGATGACTTCAAAGCGTGTCTGCCGTTCAGCCAGCGTCAGCAGCACGGCATCCGACTTGGTCTTGTTTCCCACGACCGTGTCGATTTCCCAATGACCGAATGTTTCCCGGGTTTCAACTTCTTTAGGGCGTTCTTCAATTGACGTCCCGAGAACACGCTTGTTGGATCGGTGTCCTGGGCGGCCCGCTTTGATTTTACGGGACAGTTTTTCAAGCAAGTCCATGTTCTTTGTTCGCATGATTCCGCGGTCAATCCATTGATAAAGAGCGGTTGTTCCAGGAATGATGGCACAATCGAACAGCGCGTGTTTTCTGGCAAATCCGACCACGACGTCCGGCGACCATTTTTCATTTAACATTTTGTCATCTGCCCAGTCAATGAAGGCATTTGTGTTCGCCCATTTGGGGCGTCTGCCACAGTTCAGTCGTTGCTTTTCATAGAAGGCCTGTCCTGCATCAGCGTCATAAACAGAATAGTAGGTGTCATACACTTTTCCATTTTGCGTTTGGCGTTTTAACTGGGTGATGGTTCCGCGATCAATCTCATTGTTTATGGTTTGCGGAACACGTCCCAGCACTTTGGCAACCTGACGGTTGGAATAGTCTTCCTTTTTCAGGATAGCGATTTGGCAACGTTCTGAGTAGGAAAGGTGTTTTCCCTTGCGTGAAACTGTGTTATCATGGGTTTGCGTCATGTGAATTCATCCTTGTCTATTGAGAGTTGTGGTAACTTCAATATAACATGGAATTCACGTGGCGTTTTTTTTATTTTAAATGGCTAAGTTCATTATAAAATCCGCCAAATTAATCGTTCTTGGAAAAATTGGGAATTTTTCTACAAAATAGTGCGTTCTCGAAGTAGATTTTAACTAAATGAACCTTCTTACGATTCTCTTGTTTGTTTGAAGGCATACTTCTCCCTTGTAGA
>NZ_JBGQRB010000087.1:0-3449 GCF_045528645.1 Ruoffia sp. FAM 20857 | reverse complement strand
TTCATCCGTGGTAAGATGGGTGTAGGTCATTTGTGGTCACTCCTTTGTATTCTTTGGTCGGAATTACAAGTTGAGTGTACCACAAATGGCTGTTTTAGTTGTCTAGCTTAATTTTACAATCGGCGTATTTATAAATAAGGGGGATTGATTACATGTTAGTTGCTATGTCAAAAGAAGGCGAATTAATTTATGCTAGTGAAGTTAAATTTAAGTATCCAAATTTAATGGAATTTTATTGCCCGACTTGTGCCCAAAAGGTATTTTATAAAGATAGTCATAAAGGTAAAGGGTTTTTTAGTCATTATTCAAAGTGCCAATTAGTAGAGAGTCGAAGGAGTCCTCTTGAATCAGATGAACACAAACGTGGAAAAGAAATAATTATTGAAGAATTGCAAGGTATACAGAAACTAGTTCTTCAAACTGAATTGTATTTTCCAGAAATTAATCAATTTGCAGATGTCTATGTCACAGTAAAAAGAGAGAGTAGCAAATCTGTTATTTATGAATTTCAAAGATCCGTCATTCCAGCTGCCGATGTTATAGTAAGAAATCAAAATTATAAACAGCTAGTGAATCAAGTGCACTGGCTGATGGATGATTACACAACGCGTAGCACCGCCTTGAATCAAAGATGGAAGCAGACAATGTTAAATTATAATGATGACTGGGGCTTTCACTTGAAATTTCTTAACTTAAAGAAGAAAGAAATTGTTATTCAACGTCATCTACCAATCATCTATCAGAAAAATAATTATAGACTGAAACAAAATAGAATGACCATTCGTGAGTTCCATCAACTAGATAGCTTACAAGATGAAAATTGCGAGTTAATTTCAGTGCGAAAGCGAACTAAAGCGAGTTTAAATTATAATCGTCAATTAAATGGCATTATGAATAATGAAGCGTATAGAAATACCATTTACTTATTATATCAACAAGGTACTGTATTAACTGATATGCCAGAATGGGTCTTTACAGAACAGTGGGAAGTGCTATTAACTCAATCGCCCAGTTGGCTTGTCTTTTCTTGGTCATTGGCAATCATCAGACAGCTTAACTATAAATTTACCACTGACGCCTTTATAGAGAAATTTCGAGCTTGTTCTGAAATTAAAGTAGCTCGAACACCGCTCATTTATAGTGATATCTATCCAGTTTTATGTCTTGCAATACTTATATTACTGTTTCAAAAAGGGATATTAGAAAAAGTGAGTAATGTGGAATGGATTTCAAAATAATGATTCTTCAAATTGGTTTAGAAATAGTGCATGTGATACACTAGTTATATGATTTTAAATGAGGAGGATATTGATGACAGATTCAAATGTAAAAACAAGAGAACAAATGAATGCAACATATCAATGGAATTTAACACCATTATTTGCATCCGACGAAGAGTTTGAAAGTGGGTACGCTAAAGCTAAAAATAATCTTGATAAGATTACAGCTTACAAAGGCAGATTAGGGGAAAGCCCAGAAGTGCTTAGTGAAGCTATCGATACATTATTAGAGTTAGGACGCGAAGTTTCTAACTTAGGTGTGTATGCTCATCTGAAAAATGATCAAGATCAAACAAATCCGACATACCAAAAGATGAATGCTCAAACCGAGCAACTATATTCTAAATATAGTCAAGTGACGTCATTCTTTAGACCAGAATTACTTGCTATTCCTGCTGAGAAACTAGAAGAAATGACAGCAAACAATGATAGACTGAAAGAATTAGATCAGTTTATTGACGATATTGCACGTAATCGCGAACACGTTTTACCACCAGAACAAGAATTATTACTAGCCAGTGCGAGTGAAGTTTTTGGTGGAGCAACACGTATCTTCGGCTACCTAAATAACGCTGACTTCCA
This sequence comes from Ruoffia sp. FAM 20857, assembly GCF_045528645.1. NCBI lineage: Bacteria > Bacillati > Bacillota > Bacilli > Lactobacillales > Aerococcaceae > Ruoffia > Ruoffia sp. FAM 20857. The sequence goes on along the minus strand of NZ_JBGQRB010000087.1, from coordinate 1,587 downwards.
ATTCCCAACTGTGAAAGATAGCGAAGGTAATGACGTTCAATTGACTCATGGTCTATACGGAAAATTATTAGAAAGTACAGATAGACGCGTCAGAAAAGATACTTTTGAAGGGTTCTACTCTGTGTATCAACAATTTGAGAATACTTTAGCTCAAACTTTAACAACTGAAATTAAGACACATAATTACAATGCTAAAGTTAGAGGGTTTGAATCAGCGAGAGCAGCAGCTTTATTCACTAATAATATTCCTGAATCTGTCTACGATACATTATTAGAAACTGTTGAATCTCGATTAAACTTATTACATCGTTATGTAGACTTACGTAAATCATTGTTAAATATCGATGATTTAGAAATGTATGACATGTATACACCATTACTGGGTGAACCTCCAATTGCCTTTACTTATGAAGAGGCAAAAGAAATTACTTTAAATGCGCTTCAACCATTAGGTGAAGAATACTTAGAAATCATTCGCAATGCGTTTGACGAGCAATGGATTGATGTTTATGAGAATAAAGGGAAACGTAGTGGAGCATATTCATCAGGAACATATGACAGCAAACCATATATTCTAATGAACTGGCAAGATAGCCTAAATTCATTATATACACTCGTCCATGAATTAGGACACAGTGCCCACAGTTACTTAACCCATGCGAATCAACCGTACGAATACGGTAGCTACTCAATTTTCCTAGCAGAAATCGCATCTACAACAAATGAAAACTTACTAACGAATTATTTATTGAGAACTTATGATGATAAAGATATTCAACGCTATGTTCTAAATCATTTCTTAGATGGATTAAAAGGAACAGTCTTCCGTCAAACTCAATTCGCAGAATTTGAACACTTTATCCACGATCAAGATGGTAACGGTCAACCATTAACAGCTGAGTTTCTGTCAGAAAACTATCAAAAATTAAATGCGAAATATTATGGTTCATCTGTGAATTCTGATTCTGAAATTAAGAATGAGTGGAGTCGTATCCCTCACTTCTATATGAATTACTACGTATTCCAATATGCGACTGGATTTGCTGCAGCAACTGCCTTTGCAGATCGTATTGCTGATGGTGATAAAGAAGCATTAAATAGCTATTTAGGTTTCTTGAAATCAGGTAAAAGTCAGTATGCCATCGATACGATGAAGACTGCTGGTTTAGATATGACAAAACGTGATTATATCGAACAAACTTTAGATGTATTTGAACAAAGATTAGCTGAATTTGAAGCACTATTAGATTAAGTCTAAGGAGAGCGATTTGTAACTAGAACGTTTGAGCGTTCTATTACGAATCGCTTTTTTGTATTCGAGATAAATGAACATAAAAATATATTCACGTCGATAAAACAATATTGATATATATAAACGGCGAAAATAACGCTTACCAACCACAAATTTATGACTAAATTTCAAAAGTTAACTTATCAAAATTAATTGGGTTATATATACTTCCTGAATAATTCATAGTTTTACTAATAGTCTTTCCTAACATTGATTTAATAGTCTTTAAAGTAATCTGCTTCATCACCCATTAGGTGATGAAAAAAGACCCCCTTTCTGATATGGTTAATTCACCA
>NZ_JBGQRB010000086.1:0-3468 GCF_045528645.1 Ruoffia sp. FAM 20857 | reverse complement strand
TTGTGGTTAATGAATAATCGTCCTAGGAAATGCTTAGATTACCAAACACCTTTGGAAGTATTTTTACACGAACTCTTATTAATTGAGTAAATAAAAAATTGTCGCAATAATTATTGCAATTCAACAATTAAATAAAATACCGAGGTGCTTTTATGAATAAAAAATATTTAAATTACTCATTACTTGCTCTGATACCCTTTTTGATTATTATTGCAATTGTTATATTCAATATGAATGCCATTCAACATCTGGATAATCTTATTACGCTTGAAATTGTTTCTTGGCGGACACCCCTATTAAGTTCATTCTTTAATGCCGTAACAATTCTTGCGAATCCAATGAGTGTCGTTTCGACGGTCGTTATTTTGATGGTGATTGCTTACCTTTTAACTAAGAGAATCGATTTACCACTATGGATCTTAATTACAAATGCGATTGGGAGTTTGGCATTGAATCCACTGGTTAAAAATATTGTTCAACGAAGTCGTCCAAATGAAGCGATTCGAATGGTGAAAGAAAGTAGTTATTCTTTCCCGAGTGGTCATGCGTTTTCTTCGATGGTTGCTTTTGGTTGCGTCATTGTGTTACTCATTCTGTCCCTCAAACCAAGCGTGTTTCGTCGTATTCTGATTGTATTCGCCTTTTTAATTGTTTTATTCATCGGTTTTAGCCGAATTTTCCTTGGAGTACATTATTTTAGTGATGTATTGGCTGGTTTTTCTTTTGGCTTATTCTGGTTGTTGCTGTCACTTAGCTTTTTTCTGGCAAGAAGACCAGAGATTAAAGCTAAAAAGTAAATGCGACAAGGTTGTATAGTATAATTATGCACAAAAAATCCTCGGATATTCTCCGAGGATTTTTTTATAGCCGATATGAATCTGCTTCTGGAATTTGAGTAGGTGAAACAAAGACGTAACCTTGCTCTTTTAAGTGAGGTATGAGTGTTTTAATTGCCTCGGTGGTTGATAATTGAGTGTCATGCATTAAGATAATTGATCGATGTTGTAAGTGATTAGCAATATGCTCATTAGTTATTTGTTCATCTTTACTTAACCAGTCTTCTGAATCAACATTCCAATATATAGGTTCCATATTTGGGTAAAGTTTCAACATTTTCTGTCGACCATTACCATAAGGCGAGCGGTAGATATTCGGCGTTACGCCTGTAGCATCCGCAATGATTTCTTGTGTGATCTCAGTCTCGTGTTCAACGTCTCCTATATTTAATAAATCAAAATTTGCGTGTGAATAGGAATGGTTTCCAATTTGATGCCCTGCTTCAACCACTGCTCTGGCAATATCTGGATTGGCCTCGACTGATCGCCCTAAAAAGAAAAAGGTGGCTGTAACATCATGTTCGTCCAAGACTTCTAGGATCTCTAAGGTATTCTCAGTAGGGCCATCATCAAAGGTAAGAGCAACTAACGGCCGCTCGTCAATGGGAGAGCCCGTTAAAGGGGCAGATAAACCACGTGAATTAAAAATCGCTTCTGTGATTGCCTGATTGGATTCAAGTAATTCAGTATGTTCAACTAAATCTTCGCCGTAAATTCGGCATTTTTCCATATACTTATCAATCACTGCTTTAGTTTGTGGATGTTTTTGGTTTTTTAAAAGCACTTCTTCCACTTTAGAAAAAGCTTGAATTTCTTGTTCTAAAGAGGCTGAATGGACTTCTTCAGATAAGTGTTGAATCTGGTCACTTGCTGTTTCGATTTCATTAAAGGTTGTTAGAATCTGATCATAATGAGAGTAGATTGTTTCTGTGAGAGCATCTTCATCGGAAAAAGGTAATTGCTCTTTTTGTTCGGCTACTAATTGGGGCGTCACTGCTTCATTTAAAGGAAGCCCTTCTTTAATTTGTTCACCGATAATAATTGGTTCATCACTTTGGTAAAGCTCAGATAAGTTGGCGATTGCCACTTGCTTATCCTCTGCTAATTTTACTAGATGTTGAAGCCTGTTTCCTTGAACGCCTCCAACTTCTTTAGCGGTCACTTCAGCATTTTTTATTAGTTCTGGAGATATTTTTGGGTTCAAATACGTATTTCCCTCATCTAAATACAAGTCTTGTATGGCATTTGTCGCCAAATCAATACTTTGCACTTGTTGCTGATGATGTCTAGCAAATAATGCCGTCATTAAAACCGCAAAAATAACTGTCCCAATACTAATTAGCGTTGTTTGTGATTTTGTATCCATGTCTTTCAAATTCAGTCTCATTCAACTACAACTCCTTTAATGCGATAATTCAATTGTAACAGAGATAGTCTTTTTTTCAGGTATTATTTAAAATTTTAACAATTAATTCACATTTGAAGTTGAGTCCTTTCCAAGTAGTTGTTATTCATAAAAACGAGCGGTATAGTATATACATAAATTTTCTAAAAGGAAGAGATAAAATGAAAGATGTCATGATTATTGCAAATCCATCTTCTGGACAAAAACAAGCAGAAGACTATGCTCAACAAGCGAAAGAAATCCTTGAAGCAAATGGACGTTTTGCAACAATAAATATAACAGAATCCGGCGATGATGTTGTCAAATTCGCTCAAGAAGCTGCGCGCGAAACATATAATACTATCGTTATTTTAGGTGGTGACGGAACGGTTTCACTTCTTGCCTCGAGTCTTAAAGATGAAGATTATCGGCCAGAGATTGCCATTTTGCCGACTGGAACGGTAAATAATGTTGCACGTGCGTTAAATATCGAAATAAACTTGGATAAAGCTGTTAAGGATTTACCAAACCTTACTCCACAATCCATTGATGCAGGGCTTGTGAATGATCAAGTTTTCTTAAGTTTAGTTTCCACGGGAACAATTCCTGAAAGTGTCTTCGAAGTAAATGAAGAAGAGAAGGAACGCTTAGGTCCTGTCGCTTACTTAGTTGAAGGAATTCAAGCGTTAAACGAGCAAAAGAGTTACCGTTTCAGCTTAAATATTGATAATAAAGTCGATGAATTTGAATTAGATTTATTATTAATTGGCGTATCTAGTAGTGTGGTTGGTTTAACTAACTTCTTCAAAGATGCAAGCTATAATGATGGTAAATTACACATCTTTGGTTTAAAGAAAACGACTTTAGGAGATAGAGTTGGAAGTATTGCTAACTGGATCTTCGATACTGAGAAAGTTCAAAACAACGGTGTGTTAACGGTAGATGCCAAAAATATCAAGATCGAATTACTTAATCAAGATGGTAGTACACATGTGGCCGTTGATGGAGATAAAGGTCCTTCTTTCCCGGTGGAAATTAGCGTCTTACCTAACTATATCAATGTGCTAACTCCTAAACAAAAATAATCCGGATTCATTATTTAAATTAGATCTATAATAGGCAATCGAGTAGGAGACTAGCCATTATTTGACTAGTCGACCTCTCACACCACCGTGCGTACGGTTCCGTACACGGCGGTTCAATACCTTGCGTAAGCAGACTCTACCAATTCGCTTAGTGGAACTAAGC
>NZ_JBGQRB010000085.1:0-3476 GCF_045528645.1 Ruoffia sp. FAM 20857 | reverse complement strand
TCGATATTAATTGATTTCCACGAAAATTGGGAAAATAACGCTCGGACATTCTTACAAGTGTAATGTGCATGATGACCAGATGATATAACTACATTGAGACTTTTACACAAGATTATGGACTTGACATTAATTTCCCTTGTCATATAGTGACAAGTCCTGTTAGTTGTTTAATTTCCCCTGTCATAGAGTGACAAGTCCAATTAAATTCTCAACTCCAATCCAAACAAATAGCACCGACCGAAGTCGATGCCAATCGCATTTTATATAAATGTTCGTTTCTTGATCTCTCCCCAAATCACTTGGCCTTTTGTCACTAGCATATAAATCAACACAATTAAACCAAAGCCAAAGGAAATCAAGGAAGGGGTTTGAAATTGAATCCAACCGATTAAAAGGAAGATTATCGGCACTAAACTTAAGATAGCTACGGCAGCCCAGTATAGAACATAATCACCTGGTTTCATGCGGGTCATCCGTGCGGTGATGATCATACTAATTAAAGTCGAGCTACATATGATAGGAACTGCATAAGTTAGCGACCAAGCTGACCAACCAATCGTGTAATCTAAGTAAATGCACATGAGGGACAAGATGATTAATAAATAAAGTAAGCTTTTGGCAATGTTACGACGCTTGCGAATCAAGGTCAGCACTGCCAACCACATTGTAATTATTCCAAAGGCTGCCCCTTGAAACAATTGGATACGACCGTGATAGAGTAAGCCAATCCCAAGAATAACTGCCACAACAATTAAAGAGAAAGCCATCAAAAATTGAGTAATGAAACGACGATTAAATTGCAAGGGCACATCTGGCATTGAACTGGATGTGACTGGAATATTACTATCAAGAGGCGCCTCACAAAGAGGGCATTTATCCCAATCACCTTTCACGCTCACGTGGCATTCTGGACACTTACGCATCATAACGACCTCCCAACTCTTCCTCAGTCACTTTGTTTACCGTCATCGTCACCGGAATATTCTCGTCACTTAAGAACCTAACATAATGACGGTAAATATCCGTTTCAATAAATGGGGACGTAAAAGTTATCGTCAATACATCATTATGACTAATTGCGCAAAACTGCGGACGAACCGCAATCGTATGGAAATAAACTTGATGAATCATTTGATCAACTAAATAAGGGAAACTAACTAGACCAAGATTGGAAATCGCAAAAGTGAGCTTACGATTATTCATGTAATTAGCAAATTTTAAAGCCAAATCTTTAATCGGTCGTAAAATAATCCGACTTAAAGGATGGTACTCATATTGAATTAGCTGACTAAGCCAACTTTCTAAAGAATCTTTCTCTAGTTGCGGATCTAGCTGATTTTTTAATTCCTGAGAAATTGCTTTTAAAGAATTGTCACCATTCTTCTTATATTTATATTCCAACCGTGTCACCGCAAAGAAATTTCGCGCGGAATCAGAAGGGAAGAACTGACGCAAATTCACTGGCACAGAAACGGCCATCGTCTCATCCCCTTGGAAATTCGGTTCGGCTTTACGAATCGATTCCATAAAAACTGCAGTCAGATAAACTGTTAAAGAAACATTCATCGCTTTCGCTTTTTTCAAAATATCTTTGACTGGCATTTCCAATTCAACGACGCGCGGACGGTAATCTGACGTGTAAGTTCCTTTGTAGTGATAGACTTTTCGACTCGGTTTGGGTTCCTTTTCAACCGCAGGGAATAAGAAGTTTTTTGCCTTAGCACCGACCGTTGTAACTCCCCGTAAAGCTGATTGGGCAGCTTTCGAAAAGTTCAATTGATCCTTTCGTCTAAAATGGCGCTCGAAACTGTCTTCACTCGATTGGTCATGAATATAAGTCGAAACTTCAACGTCTTCATCTTTTAAATCAGGATGTTTTAAACTCAAGTACTCGGTAATTAAATCTTGAAAGAACCACATCGCTCCCGTTCCGTCAGATAAGACGTGAAAGACCTCAAGACTCACGCGCTTCTTCCAGTACATGACACGAAATAATAAATTACGCCGATCGAAAAAATACAAAGGACGACAGGGTGTGTTCGTATCTGGCTCTACTTTGGGCTTCAAATCACTTTCTTCCAAGTAATACCAAAAGAAACCGCGCCGCAAAACACTGTGATAAAGTAAATTTTGCTCAAAGACTTTATTCAAAGCTTGTTGTAGCAAGTCAGGGTCCACTGTATCAGTGACTTCAGCACTAATTCGAAACACTTTACTATCACGGTTAGACATCGCTGCTAAGAAGATATTTGATGCGTTATCTAGGCGAACCCAATTTTTACGCTCATTAACTTTCTGATTCTCCACGTATGTCACTCCTTCTCAAGTGATTCTCTAAATAATCTTTGATTAACAAATAAGTTGTATCAATAATACCTTCATTTAATGGGGCAAAAAGAAAATTATGAACAGTATCTTTTGCACGCATAATTTCCACTTGGTTTCCAGCTTCTAACAACATGAAGCCATAAACTTCACCTTCATCACGTAAAGGGTCAAATTCAGATGAGATAACTAAAGTGTCCGGTTGATTACTAAAATCCTCAGTCATTAACGGTGCGATGTACGGATTCTGTCTTTTGACCTCGTCCGGTTCATACATTTCCATATATTCCTGCATTTTCTTTGCTGTGAGTCCATAGTCATAGCCATTCTCCTCAACACTTTTAAAAGGAGACGCTTCATCGTGGCGCCAATACGTCACAGGATTAATTAAAATTTGTTTACTTGGTAAAGGTTTTCCTTCATTACGTAAGCGTAAAGAAACGACAGCAGCTAAATTTCCTCCAGCTGAGTTTCCAACAATAATAATATTACGCGCGCCTTTAATTCCCGTTAAATCCGGACGTGATAAAAGTAGTTGAGCGACGTGATAACAGTCTTCGAAACCAGCAGGGTAAGGATTCTCAGGTGCTTTTAAATAATCAACCGCTAAGACAATCCGCCCCATTTGATCAGCCAAACGACGACAATCTTTTGTATAGGTATCTATATTTCCTAAAACCCAGCCCCCACCATGAAAGAATAATATAATGTCACTACTCATCAATTTTTTTGGACGAAAAATGCGAATCGGAATTTCATGACTTTGATCTGCAGAATAAATCTTCTGATCCAAATACTGAAAGCGGGATTTAGAAGGGGTGACAAAAACCTTTTGTAATTGCCGTACGAATTTGTATGATTCATGCATATTAATCGTTGGCGATGATAATAATTTTAATGCAAAACGTTTAAGAGTATTCATATTACTACCTCATAATATTTAGTTTTCTTCAGTGTGTCGTATATCAAGAGAAGTGTCAAGTTGTTAGTAAAAAATGATCAAAAAATACTTATAAGACTTATAAAATCCTGAATAATTCATAGTTTTACTAATAGTCTTTCCTAACATTGATTTAATAGTCTTTAAAGTAATCTGCTTCATCACCCATTAGGTGATGAAAAAAGACCCCCTTTCTGATATGGTTAATTCA
>NZ_JBGQRB010000084.1:0-3537 GCF_045528645.1 Ruoffia sp. FAM 20857 | reverse complement strand
TTTAACTGTTAGCTCCTGCCGAAGATCGTCACATCCGAGGAGGCTCATTGTCAAGGACAATCGGAATAGCATACGGAAAGAAGTTCTGCACCTTATAAAATTTGTCAAAAAAACTGTTGCCATTCCAACTTATTTTATGAAAAGTATTTATCATATTGGATACGACTTTCAATAGTCTCCTGTTCTATATAACATTTAAGTCTTTCAAAAAATAGAGAGCTATGAATTTGTAGGAGTTCATTTATAATTTCTGGTGCCTCAGTTCTAGAAATGCCGAGATATGATGTTAAGAAAGTTGAGAGTATGAGACGTCTTTCTTTAAGTAAAGCTACTTGTTCCTCACCCGAGGATGTTAAAAAAACACCTTGATAAGAAATGTGCTGAATCATATTTTGATTTACCAGTCTATCCATTATTTCTGTAACAGAAGAAGGCTTGACCTCTAGGATATCAGCAACCTGTCTATTTCTTACCAACTTTTTATCTTTACTAAGTTTGTCAATAACTAGCAGATACTTTTCTTGGGTTGGTGTCAATGTTAGTTCTCCTTTCAAGTAAAATCAGTAGCATCCTACGTTATTAAACTGGGGTGTCTTTATGTAACATATCTAAAAATAATCCTAAGAAAAAAATTAGCTAAGTAATAATTTGTCTTTTGATGATATCTTATCGTAATGAGATATCTGAGGACCGCTCAATCATCAAAAGTCGTCCCTCTAAATAAACTACAAGAATAATTACTTAGAGGGAAACTTTAAAATATCAATATGTTTTTAACATTGCTAAGCTAGACCATCATGAATTTTGTTTAGATTCCATTTCATCATTGTATAGTAGGTATCGCCTTCGGAACCTTCTTTTGCTAATGAATCAGTAAAAATTTTGGAATAAATTTCTAATCCCGTTTCATCGGCAACTTTATTCATTGACTTAGATGAAACAGAGGTTTCTACGAACAAATGTTTGACATCAGAGTTTTCTATTTTAGCTAACACAGCTTTCATTTGTTCGGGAGTACCTTGAGATTCGGTATTGATTTCCCAAATGTAAGCTGGCGCAACATGATAGGCTTTTGAGAAGTATTTGAAGGCACCCTCTGAGGTGACCAATAAACGCTGTGATTCAGGAATATCGAGAAATTTTGATTGCGCTTCCTCATGTAACTTTTGTAATTTTTTGATATAAGCATCAGAATTAGTTTGGTAATAATCTGCATTTTTTGAATCTTTTTCCTTTAAGACTTTGGTGATTGTTTTGACGTATTGAACACCATTGGCTAAATCAAGCCAGGCATGAGGATCTTCTTCTTCGACGTTGGTTGTTAAGTGCTCCGGTGTTACACCTTCACTGGCGGCGAAAACATCTTTATCGAATTCTTTATGAGCAGTGCTTACCAACTTCTTGAACCAACCACTACCGCCAGTTTCTAAATTCAGTCCGTTGTGAAATAAAACTGTTGCATCTGTTGCTTTTGAGATATCTTCCGGTTTAGGTTCATACTCGTGGGGATCCACGCCGCGTTGAACAATACTATATAGTTCAACGCGATCTTTAGCCACATTTTTAACCATGTCTTCCAAAATCGAGTTTGTAGTTACTACGCTGATTTTTTTGGAATCTGTTGATTGTTTGGAATCTCCACTTCGTCCGTTGACAAAAAAGATTACTCCGGCGACGGTTGCGATCACTACTACGATGGTTACTAATATTCTTTTCATATTTACGCCTCTTTTCTATTTTTGTGTATATGTAACAAGTTTTGTTTTGGTGAGAAGATAAAGGAAATTAAGAATAACCCTGCTGCGACAATAACAATCGCTGGACCAGAAGCCCAGTTGAATGTGTAGCTGAAGTACAAACCACAAATTGATGCGACAACACCAAATATAGCGGAGAAAACAAGCATCACGGACAAGCGGTCGGTCCAAAAGTATGCTGTTGCAGCTGGCGTAATTAACATGGCCACTACTAAGATGATTCCGACAGTTTGTAATGCTGATACGGTTACTAGCGTTAAGACGAGCATAAGGCTATAGTGGATTAGTTGGGTATTTAATCCATATGTTTTAGCGAAGGTCTGATCAATGGAAGTGATTAACAATTCTTTATAAAATACTTGTACAAAAATAATCACAATTCCTAAAACAATTGCCGTTGTGATCATATCACTATTACTAACAGCTAGAATGTTTCCAAATAAAATATGGTGTAGATTGGTTGAGCTTTCGGCCATAGAGATTAAAATGAATCCCAATGCATAAAAGAAGCTGAAGACAACCCCTATTGCAGTATCTACTTTGATTTTACTATGAGAAGCCACGTAGCCGATTAACATTGCAGCTAGTACACCAAAAATAGATGCTCCAATCAAGATATTTATACCTAACATATAAGCAACAGCAACCCCTGGCAATACTGAATGAGAAATAGCGTCCCCCATCAAAGACATTCCTCGTAGAATGATGAAACTCCCAATAATCCCAGACATAATCCCCACCATTATTGCAGTGATTAATGCACTTTGAAGGAAATCATATTTTCCTAACGCTTGAAAAAAATCCGAGAGAGCAGTCATTCAATTCACCTCCTGAAATAGAACTGAAGATAAGTCATCACTGAATGCTTTACTGATATTCTTCGAATTGTAGACTTCTTGAGTTGGCCCAAAGTCAATGATTCCGTGATTCATAATGACTAATTCATCAAAGTAATCATAAACTTTATTTAAATCGTGATGGATAACGATAATGGTTTTTTGTTCGTCTCGCCATTGTTTTAAAATAGCCATGATGGCACGCTCACTTTCCACATCAATTCCAACAAAAGGTTCATCTAAGACAACAATTTCTGCCTGTTGTAAAATTGCTCGAGCTACGAATACCCGCTGTAATTGTCCGCCTGACAAATTACCTATTTGCCGATTAGCAAAGTCAGTCATTTTAACTTGCTCAAGAGCTGCATCACAAGCAACACGTTCGCTTTTTCCTGGAGTCTTAAACAATCCCAGTTTTCCATAACTACCAGTTAAAACCAAATCATAGACATTGATTGGAAAACTGAGATCTAAATCCTTTCGTTGCTCTACATAGGCAACCTTCTTTTTTACTGTTGCCATTGAATGACCATCAAGCGCGCTACTACCTGATTTTGGATGAATAAGACCCAATATTGCCTTGATTAAAGTAGATTTACCAGATCCATTAGGTCCGATAATGCCAGTAATCTTCCCTGCATTAAAATGGACGGATAAATTATTGAATACCGGTGTATCGCAGTACGCAACAGATAATTTTTTTACAGTTAACAAATAAAAACCTCCTTTAAAAACTAAATTTTTCTAATTTTAGTATAACCTCTAAAAATATTTTGGTCAACCTTATTTTTTTAGGTTTGTCTAATATTTTGCTTTAATTTATTTGATTTGTCAAATTAAGCTAGACAAAACTGCTTCATCTAAGTAACTCAAAAATACTTCCAACGGTGTTCGGTAGTGTAAGGATTTCCGTGGAATCGTGTTCCGTTTGTGTGCAATCGATG
>NZ_JBGQRB010000083.1:0-3577 GCF_045528645.1 Ruoffia sp. FAM 20857 | reverse complement strand
GCCAAGTGAATTCTCCTTTTAGTAATGTATGGTAACTTTATTATATAGGAATTCACTGGCTTTTGTGTACATACAAAAAAAGGTGTCAGTGAGATTTCTCTCACCAACACCAAAAATTCAAGAACCCATTTAATCCTGAGTAGGCTCTGAGATTAGATGCTTTTTGCGTACTGTAGTATACTTAATCTATAGAGATAACAAGGAGTGGTGGTGTGGAAACATTTGAAGAATACTTGAATGCCATGGGAGACCCTGAGCATAAAGAGAAGCTGACTGAAATTCTAGTCTGGGTTAAAGAGCATTATCCAAATTTAAATACGCGAATTGCGTGGAATCAACCAATGTTTACAAATGAAGGTACATATATAATAGGTTTTAGCCATTCCAAGGGGCATATTTCCCTAGCGCCTGAAGTGAAGCCAATCAAAGAGTTCAAAGAAGAGATTGAAGCCCTTGGCCTCAGCCATACGAATAATATTATTCACATCAAGTGGACTGATCCAACCCCCTTTTCATTAATTGACACCTTGATAAAATACAACCTCGAAGACAAAGCCGGTTACACAAAATTTTGGCGTTAATCGAGGATTAGCGTCTTTTTTATATTGACTAATAGGGGAGTCAGTTTTAGAATGATTTAGAAAAGTGTTATCAAGAAGATAGGCCCGATGAAGTGAGTGTGTTAGTTTTTGATATTGGTGGAGCTGTCGCAATGAATAGGCAACTGTAAGAGGGCGAAACTTATTTGCGAGTGAATTTGGCTATATGTTAATGGATTCGGAAACAACATTAAGTAAGGCCGCATCAACGTATTCCCAAATGAAGCAACATAATAAAGCCAACCAAGCTGAGGCACAGATTAAAGACGGTCTTGAACTATTTGAAATCGCTGAAGCGGGTAATTGAAATGCATTAGAAATTATCGATGGCTTTATGAGCTTTCTTGCGTGGGATTTATAATTTATCTGTGATTATCAATCCGAATTAATTGCGCTCGGAGGCGGCATTTCTGTGCGGGAAAATATTGTCGAAGGAATCGCTTTACGGGTTAAAATGTTTTTAGACCGAGACGGCGCATCTGAAATTGAGCCAATGTCCAAGAATGTCACTTTTATAATGATGCGAATTTAATGGGAGCCGCAGTGAATTACAATCGTTACTTTATCTAAAGGGAGTGCAGAATGGAAAGGCATAAGATAAATTATAAGTTGGCAATTTGGATATTGCTGCTTCGCTTCATAGCCGGCTATCTGAATGTGATGGTGCTCTTATTATTTGCTCAATCAGTTGCTGGACATACTGGTAATTTGACTAAAGTTGCTATCCTGTTTGCGCATGGAGATTATGATGTGATGTTAAACATGGCCTCCATGTCGATCAGTTTTTTAGTAGGGGCAACTGTTGGAGGGTATTTTTATCCAACTGACCGGTTTCAACCACGATTAAATTACGGAAATTATTTAATTATTATGGGTGTCATTTTATTACTGTTCAACTGGTTTGGTTATCAATCAGTCTATTTCCTTATTTATATTGCCTTTAGTTTCGGCTTACAAAATGGGATGTTCGTCTTCTATAAAGGTTTGGTCATTCGAACAACAATATTAACTGGAACAGTGACCGATATTGGTGTGGAGCTGGGACGCAATCTCCGAGGTGGAACCGAAGACCGCTGGAAACTGCGCTTTCACATTGTGAATCTGTTGTGCTTCTTAATCGGCGCTGTATCAGCGACAGCCATTCATCTATACACAAATTGGAATGTGCTATTGATCGCAGCCGTGATTGATATTGCGATTGGTTTATATTATTTCACCTTAAAAGAAGACATGATTAAAGAGAGTTTGGAAGAGGAATAGTGAGGAAGACCTGCGAATGTAGGTCTTTTTTATTTGGGTTTGGGGTTGTGGGGCGTCGTGAGTTGGCACGACGGACCGCAAATCCGTTTCCGTAGCGTCGTGAGCTAGCACCACGCCCCGCAAGCTCATTTCCGGACCGTCGCGGGAGTTTACGACGCCTCGGAGACTCACCTTTGAATGAATATTAATAAAATAAAAACGAACTATATGTCTATTAGACGTATAGTTCGTTTTTTATCACATACATTTTGGGTTAAAAACATAAAATAGGAATAGTGCATTGTGAAATTCTGCAAGGTGTTTACAATGGGAATCGATATTATTTACATAAACTTTACATAAAAAGATAAAAATTTACTTGAAATTTACGATAAATTTACAATAGGTTGTTAATATTAAAGCTGTTAAAAATTTAGGAGGAATATTATGAAACTTAAAAAAGCGTTAGGGTTTATTACAGTTGCAGGGACAGTATTATCAAGTTTAGGTTTATCTAGTTTAACATCAAATGTGCAAGCTCAAGATATGAAAGAAGTCGTAGTTTACTCAAACTCTTTATCTGATTCTCGTGAAGAATGGATTGCTGAACGTGCAGAAGAAGCTGGATTTTCTTTAGAATTTGTAGCTGCTGGAGGAGGAGAAATCCTTAACCGTTTATTAGCAGAAAAAAATGCACCACAAGCTGATGTAACATTCGGTATGGATGAAGCAAGTTTTGCACAATTAACTGAAGAGCAAATATTATTAGAGTATGTTCCTACTTGGGTAGAAACAATCCCAGAAGAAGCAAATATTGGTAATGGTTTCTACCATCCATTAGTAGAGCAACGTATCTTCATGATTTATAACCCAGAATTTGTAAGTGAAGATCAAGTGCCTTCTAATTGGCAAGACTTAGCAGCAAATCCTGATTTACAAGGAAAATACATGGTTCCCAACGAATTAGGTGGAGGAACAAACCAAAAGGCAGTAATGAGTATTCTACTACAATACCAAGATGAGAATGGCGAATACGGTATCTCTGATGAAGGTTGGATACAAGTAGAAGAGTATTTAAATAACGGTTATATGACACCAGAAGGTGAAGACGCTTGGCAAAACTTTGCAGACGGAAAAACTGTTATGACATATACATCAACAAGTACTTTACCTTTAATGGAAGAACAATATGAATTTGAAGGAGTTATTGTAAACCCTGAGCAAGGTGTAATTACAATGCGTGAACAAATCGGTATCTTAGATAAAGGTGAAGATCATGACTACACTGCTGCACAAGAATTTGTTGAGTGGTTCGGCGGAGATGAAATCCAAGCTGAGTGGGCACCTGAATTTGGTTCTCACCCATTAAACGAAGTGGCTTATGAAGCAACAACTGATCGCGTCAAAGAAATTGTAGATGCAACAGAACCAATGGATGTTGATTGGG
The DNA here is from genome assembly GCF_045528645.1 of Ruoffia sp. FAM 20857. NCBI lineage: Bacteria > Bacillati > Bacillota > Bacilli > Lactobacillales > Aerococcaceae > Ruoffia > Ruoffia sp. FAM 20857. The sequence continues at coordinate 292 of NZ_JBGQRB010000083.1, read as the reverse complement.
ATTTCGTTCGTGAAAACATCAGTTCTTGGGTTGAAAAAATTGAATTAGAGTTAATGCCTCTATAAGTAGCGAAAGAATAAGGTAAGTAATTGTGAAGGCACAATTAGGAATGACTCATCAGTTTACTACGTTAATCTGACTATTATTATTTCCTAAAGTCTTAACAACGCCGATTGTAAAATTAAGCTAGACAACTAAAACAGCCATTTGTGGTACACTCAACTTGTAATTCCGACCAAAGAATACAAAGGAGTGACCACAAATGACCTACACCCATCTTACCACGGATGAA
>NZ_JBGQRB010000082.1:0-4028 GCF_045528645.1 Ruoffia sp. FAM 20857 | reverse complement strand
GTTCCTCTATGGTAAGATGTGTGTAGCTCATAACAGACCTCCGTGTTTATGTTTTTGTCATTACTAACATTTTACACGAACCTGTTATGGGTTTCTTTATTTGTCGCACTTAATTTTACAATTCATCCTATAAAAAATAACAATTAATGGAGCGTAGTTTATATTTATTCTGAAATACACTACTTGACTATCTTTTTGGTAGAAATAAGTTTAGTTCATGAATAAATTGAGCGTGTCTCTGGTTGTCCACGTCCATAGGACCAGCATAAAATCTAAAACACGCATTGGTATTTTAAACGAATACTTGATTAACCAGAAACGCGCATTCCTATTTTAAACGAATACTAGTTTAGCTGGAAACGCGCATTCCTATTTTAAACGAGTTCTAGTTTAGCCAGAAACGCGCATTCGTATTTTAAGCGAATGCGCATTAACTGAGCTATTACAAAAATAACGAGTAAGCACAGTCAAATATGAACTGTACTTTCTCGTTTTTTTCTATTTATTCCACATTTACTTCTTGAGCATTAACAATTTCACCATTTTCTAGGGTAACCATAACGGCTGGTTTGACTGGGTTATGTTCTTCATTAATTGAGAATGTACCAGTCACTCCTTCGAAGTCGACAGTTTCAGCTAAAGCTTGGTTAACTGCGTCAGCCTCTGTTGATCCAGCTCTTTCGATACCATCAACTAAGAAAGCAATCGCATCATAACCTAAAGCAGCGAATGTATCTGGGGCTTTACCAAATTTTTCTTCATAGTCTGCGACAAAGTTATTAGATTTTTCGTTTTCTAAAGATGTGTCATAGTGAGTTGTATAGTGAACGTCATTTGTGTTTTCAGGTCCAGCTAATTCTACGAATGTATCACTCGCAAATCCATCTGCTCCAACCACTGGTGCTGTTACGCCAACTTCACGGAGTGCTTTGACTAATAAGCCTGTTTCTGTATAGTAACCAGGTACATAAATGGCATCGAATTCATGTCCTAAAACTGCTGTAGACAGTGATGAAAAGTCTGTATCACCTGAAGTATAAGCTTCAGTTGCAACAACAGTTCCTCCTTTAGCTTCATAAGCTTCAACGAAAGCGTCCGCTAGACCTAAAGAATAATCTAATGCGTTATCTACGATAAGAAGCGTGTTCTCAGCGCCAAGTGTATTATAAACATATTCAGCTCCGGCACGTCCTTGATATGAATCTTCATAGGCAACTCTAAATAAGTTCTCTACGGCTTCGCCGTTACTATCTAATGTCAGGCCATCTCCTGTCGTCGCTGGAAGGACATTTGGTTTATTATTTTCTTCGATTACAGGTTTTGCTGCATTAACAACTGCAGAAGCGTTTGGTCCAAAGACAGCAACAACGTCTTCATCATTCGCTAAACGTGTTTGTAAAGAAACTCCTTCGGTTGTATCTGTCTTATTATCTAAGACTACAAGTTCTAATGGGCGTCCATCTAATACTCCGCCTTCAGCATTCTTTTGTTCAACAAACAATTCAAAGGCTTCGACAGCGGGTACACTGTATGGTGCTGCGGGTCCTGTCAGTTCTAAGTTTACTCCTAGAACAACTGGTTCACCTGTTGCTTCTTGAGCACTCACACTGTTAGAGAATGGCATCGCTAAGGCACCGACTAAAGTTAAACCTGATAATAATAACTTACTTAATTTATTTAATTTCATTTTATTTTCCTCCGATTTTTATGGTTTGACAGTTAATTGAACGTCACCGACATTTTCATATTCAACGCGATAATTTCCCGCTTCTAATCTCTCTGGGAGCATAAATGTTCCTGATGAGACAAATCGACCAGCAGTTAATTTTTCCCCACGCTCTTCTAAGGCTTTGGCTAGCCATTTCACGGAATTAACTGGATGTCCTAATACTTCTTCAGAATTTCCTCGTTTGACTTCTTGATCGTTTAAATACAGAACTGCTTCGATATTTTTCACATCGTCATAACTGTATTGCTTGGCTTCTCCATAAACGACTGCCCCATTCACTGCACCATCTGCGATAACTTCATAGAAAGTTGTCTTAGGGAACCAGTCATCATAACGGCCATCGGGTACTTCAATCCCTGGGGCAACCAAACATTTTCTCATTACTTCCTCGTCTGTATCGTCGCCGTTAACATCTTCTTGAACTAAGAAGACTAACTCAGTTTCTAGAAGAGGTTCATTGTAATCAGTTAATGAAAGTGAAGCATCTTTTTTCACAGTGACATCGGTCATTTGTCCGAATAAAGGTGAGTCACTATTGAATAAATCTTGCGTTTCTTTACTCGTTAAACTGATTTTGTAACCTTGATGTTTTTCACCATTCTCTTCTTTCAGAGCAAGTACATCATCTTGTACTTGATAGGCTTCTTGAGTCGATTCGAAATTAAACTTCCCTTTTTCTAAAGGTGCGTTATCTCGGTAAGCTTTAAATAGTAATTCTGCTTTGTTTGTCATTTTTTATAATTCCTTTCTTTTAATCCAAGTCATCAACAATTAAAATTCAACTTTTTGAATCCAACCTTCGGGTCCTTCTTTTTCACCAAATTGGATTCCAGTTAATTCATCATAAAGGGCTCTAGTTAGTGGTCCGACTTCAGTTTCTGAATAGAAGACATGTTTCTTGTCGCCTTGAGTAATACTTCCAATCGGTGTAATCACTGCGGCTGTCCCCATAGCCCCTGCTTCTTTGTAGTGATCCAGTTGGTCAATAAAGACGTCACCTTCAAAAGTTTCTAAACCAAGCACATGTTCTGCTAAATGCAATAAAGAGTATTTTGTAATACTTGGTAAAATAGACGGTGATTTAGGTGTGACAAAGACATCATCTTCAGTAATAGCGAAAAAGTTCGCTGCCCCGACCTCTTCAATTTTTGTATGTGTTGCTGGGTCTAAGAAGATTGAATCCGCAAAGTTATGCACTTGAGCTTCTTTTCCCGCTTTAAAACTTGAGGCATAATTTCCTCCCACTTTAGCTGATCCGGTTCCTCTTGGTGCAGCTCGGTCATATTCACTGACCATGAAAGGTGCGGGTTGTAAACCGCCTTTAAAGTATGAACCGACAGGTGTAACATATATTCCGAATAAGGCTTCTGATGCCGGAGATACGCCGACGATATCACCGACTCCGATTAAGAATGGTCGAATGTAAAGCGTTGCACCTGTTCCATAAGGAGGAATCCACTCTTCGTTTGCACGGACGATTTCTTTTACCGCTTCAACAAACGCATCTTCTGGATACGGTGGCAACATCACTTGATCAGCTGAGCGTGCTAGTCGTTTCGCATTTTCATCTACTCTGAATAAATTTACTGAACCGTCTTTTGTTCTGTAGGCTTTGAGTCCTTCAAAACATTGTTGACCAAGATGTACTGCTGGTGAAGCTTCACTAATTGTGATTGTATTGGCCTCAACTACTTGGCCTCCATCCCATTTCCCATCTTTATAGTATGCTCTAAAACTCTTACCAGTATTTATGTATCCAAAACCTAATGTTTCCCAATTTAAATCTTGTGGTTTAACTGACATTTCCATTATTAATCTTCATTCCCTTTCCCAAAAAATTTTATTACAAAAAAAGCCTATTTAGATTAACTAATAATCTAAACAGGCTTTGACAGCTGTATATTAAAAAAGCGAGATAAAATCTGCCGCTCGTTTAGATTATTAGTCTATACGAGCAACAAAAAACTTTAGCACGCATAGATACAAACTTGAAAGTTTTTTTCGTGTTTGTATCTATACTGCGGATACAAACACTACCTAATAATGCTAATAATTGTAGCTAATTTAAATGTGTGTGTGCTAAAAGTTTTCATGTTATCTCTCTCCAAATATCTTTAGTAAATACAATTTATCATCATAAAATGAATTTGTCAACTACTTTCTAATTTAAATGGTTCTACAATAAATAGGGTTGCTGACAAAAATTAAAATGTCATCAACCCTATCTTTGTGTCTTCTAAAAGACGCAGATATTCGTTATATTAAAAGTACCACCAAATAACATAAGGAGAATATCTAC
>NZ_JBGQRB010000081.1:1401-4110 GCF_045528645.1 Ruoffia sp. FAM 20857 | reverse complement strand
TCCGTACATTACTGCACTTCCACTTCGAGCCTATCTACCTGATCGTCTTTCAGGGGTCTTACTCACTTGCGTGATGGGAAATCTTATCTTGAAGCTGGCTTCGCGCTTAGATGCTTTCAGCGCTTATCCATCCCGCACATAGCTACCCAGCGATGCTCCTGGCGGAACAACTGGTACACCAGCGGTGCGTCCATCCCGGTCCTCTCGTACTAAGGATAGCTCTTCTCAAATTTCCTGCGCCCGCGACGGATAGGGACCGAACTGTCTCACGACGTTCTGAACCCAGCTCGCGTACCGCTTTAATGGGCGAACAGCCCAACCCTTGGGACCGACTTCAGCCCCAGGATGCGATGAGCCGACATCGAGGTGCCAAACCTCCCCGTCGATGTGAACTCTTGGGGGAGATAAGCCTGTTATCCCCAGGGTAGCTTTTATCCGTTGAGCGATGGCCCTTCCATGCGGTACCACCGGATCACTAAGCCCGACTTTCGTCCCTGCTCGACTTGTAGGTCTCGCAGTCAAGCTCCCTTATGCCTTTGCACTCTGCGAATGATTTCCAACCATTCTGAGGGAACCTTTGGGCGCCTCCGTTACTTTTTAGGAGGCGACCGCCCCAGTCAAACTGCCCACCTGACACTGTCTCCCGTAGTCTATACGCGGGTTAGAGTGGTCATTCATCAAGGGTAGTATCCCACCAACGCCTCAAGCTAGACTGACGTCCAACTGTCAAAGGCTCCTACCTATCCTGTACATGATCAACAAACACTCAATATCAAGTTGCAGTGAAGCTCCATGGGGTCTTTCCGTCCTGTCGCGGGTAACCGGCATCTTCACCGGTACTATAATTTCACCGAGTCTCTCGTTGAGACAGTGCCCAAATCATTACGCCTTTCGTGCGGGTCGGAACTTACCCGACAAGGAATTTCGCTACCTTAGGACCGTTATAGTTACGGCCGCCGTTTACTGGGGCTTCAATTCGTACCTTCGCTTGCGCTAAGCACTCCTCTTAACCTTCCAGCACCGGGCAGGCGTCAGCCCTTATACGTCACCTTTCGGTTTTGCAAAGACCTGTGTTTTTGATAAACAGTTGCTTGGGCCTATTCACTGCGGCTGATGTTTCCATCAGCACCCCTTCTCCCGAAGTTACGGGGTCATTTTGCCGAGTTCCTTAACGAGAGTTCTCTCGCTCACCTTAGTGTTCTCCACTCGACTACCTGTGTCGGTTTGCGGTACGGGTTGATATACATTCGCTAGAAGCTTTTCTCGACAGTTTGATTACTCACCTTCGCTACTTAATTCGCTCCCGGTCACGACTCGTTTACTCGGACGTAAGCATTTGACTCACATCCAAACTTATCGCTTCGACACCCTATTCCATCAGGGTGCGTGAGGTCACCTCCTGTGTCCCTCCATCACTCAAACATGTATCTCAAGTACAGGAATCTCTACCTGTTGTCCATCGCCTATACCTATCGGCTTCAGCTTAGGTCCCGACTAACCCTGGGCGGACGAGCCTTCCCCAGGAAACCTTAGTCATTCGGTGGACGGGATTCTCACCCGTCTTGCGCTACTCATACCGGCATTCTCACTTCTATACGCTCCACAGCTCCTTACGGTACTGCTTCGCCGCCTATAGAACGCTCTCCTACCACTCAACCTATTGGTTGAATCCACAGCTTCGGTGTTCAGTTTAGCCCCGGTACATTTTCGGCGCAGGGTCACTCGACTAGTGAGCTATTACGCACTCTTTCAAGGATGGCTGCTTCTGAGCCAACCTCCTAGTTGTCTGTGCAACCCCACATCCTTTTCCACTTAACTGATACTTTGGGACCTTAGCTGGTGGTCTGGGCTGTTTCCCTTTCGACTACGGATCTTATCACTCGCAGTCTGACTCCCAGAGATGAGCAGATGGCATTCGGAGTTTATCTGGATTCAGTAAGACGTATGTCCCCCTAGTCCAAACAGTGCTCTACCTCCAACGCTCTCACTCTGAGGCTATACCTAAATATATTTCGGAGAGAACCAGCTATCTCCAAGTTCGATTGGAATTTCTCCGCTACCCACATGTCATCCAAACATTTTTCAACATGTCCTGGTTCGGTCCTCCAGTGCGTCTTACCGCACCTTCAACCTGCACATGGGTAGGTCACTTGGTTTCGGGTCGACGACATCTGACTCACGCCCTATTCAGACTCGCTTTCGCTACGGCTCCGCTTCTTCAGCTTAACCTTGCCAACTATCGTCACTCGCCGGTCCATTCTACAAAAGGTACGCCATCACCCATTAACGGGCTCTGACTACTTGTAAGCACACGGTTTCAGGTACTCTTTCACTCCCCTCCCGGGGTGCTTTTCACCTTTCCCTCACGGTACTTGTTCACTATCGGTCACTAGGGAGTATTTAGCCTTACCAGATGGTCCTGGCAGATTCCGACGGAATTTCTCGTGTTCCGCCGTACTCAGGATACTCTTAGGTATATAACGTGTTTCGTCTACGGGGCTCTCACCCTTTACAGCTGGCCTTCCCATGCCATTCGACTACACCTTATAAGTCCACTTTAGAGTCCTACAACCCCGACGTGCATGCACGTCGGTTTGGGCTCTTCCCGTTTCGCTCGCCGCTACTCAGGGAATCGATTTTTCTTTCTCTTCCTGCAGGTACTTAGATGTTTCAGTTCTCTGCGTCTACCTCACTTGCGTGTAACAGCCA
>NZ_JBGQRB010000081.1:0-1301 GCF_045528645.1 Ruoffia sp. FAM 20857 | reverse complement strand
AATGCTGGCAACTAATGATAAGGGTTGCGCTCGTTGCGGGACTTAACCCAACATCTCACGACACGAGCTGACGACAACCATGCACCACCTGTCTCCTTGCCCCGAAGGGCTTCACCTATCTCTAGGCTATGCAAGGGATGTCAAGACCTGGTAAGGTTCTTCGCGTTGCTTCGAATTAAACCACATGCTCCACCGCTTGTGCGGGTCCCCGTCAATTCCTTTGAGTTTCAGCCTTGCGGCCGTACTCCCCAGGCGGAGTGTTTATTGCGTTAACGCCAGCACTGAGGGGTGGAAGCCCCCCAACACTTAACACTCATCGTTTACGGCGTGGACTACCAGGGTATCTAATCCTGTTCGCTCCCCACGCTTTCGAGCCTCAGCGTCAGTTATAGACCAGAAAGTCGCCTTCGCCACTGGTGTTCCTCCATATATCTACGCATTTCACCGCTACACATGGAATTCCACTTTCCTCTTCTATACTCAAGTTTGCCAGTTTCCAATGCCGTTCCACGGTTGAGCCGTGGGCTTTCACATCAGACTTAACAAACCGCCTGCGCTCCCTTTACGCCCAATAAATCCGGACAACGCTTGTGACCTACGTATTACCGCGGCTGCTGGCACGTAGTTAGCCGTCACTTTCTGGTTAGATACCGTCAAACCGATAACAGTTACTCTATCGGCTGTTCTTCTCTAATAACAGTGCTTTACGATCCGAAAACCTTCTTCACACACGCGGCGTTGCTCCGTCAGACTTGCGTCCATTGCGGAAGATTCCCTACTGCTGCCTCCCGTAGGAGTTTGGGCCGTGTCTCAGTCCCAATGTGGCCGATCACCCTCTCAGGTCGGCTATGCATCATCGCCTTGGTAAGCCGTTACCTTACCAACTAGCTAATGCAGCGCGGGACCATCCTTCAGTGACAGCCGAAGCCGTCTTTCCCGATTGAACCAGGCGGTTCTGTCGTCTATGCGGTATTAGTCATCGTTTCCGATGGTTATCCCCCGCTGAAGGGTAGGTTTCCCACGTGTTACTCACCCGTGCGCCACTCACGTCAAGAGAACAAGTTCTCCCTCAGTGCGTTCGACTTGCATGTATTAGGCACGCCGCCAGCGTTCGTCCTGAGCCAGGATCAAACTCTCATAATTGATTGTTTGAGCTTTTGCTCATTACTATTCTAGCTTTGTTGACCTTTTTTAAACTGGTGGTCGTCCAGCGAAATTGTTTGGTTGTCTGTTCCGTAGAACAGATCCCCTTACACATTTGGTGTGTTTATCTTTGTTCAGTTTTCAATGAGCTTTCGTTG
>NZ_JBGQRB010000080.1:0-4298 GCF_045528645.1 Ruoffia sp. FAM 20857 | reverse complement strand
TTTACTGGAGAGAGTTTTCGTTTGAAAAATGCATTATCAAAAAAAGAATAATTAAAAGGAAAAAATTGGATGGCTATATTGTGTACTTTTCGTTGCAATACTATGTACTTCAAATTTGCAAAACACACCACTAAAGAAATATCCCATAACCACTGTGATTTAAGTTAGTTATGGGATATCTTTACATAATCCATAGGATTATATTAGTTTTTCATAGTAATATCCTAGAAGTTATTGGATAAACCCAGTCGTTCACGCATAGATGTTTCACCATCGATAGTGATGGTGTAGGAATTATGAACAATCCGATCAATAACTGCTTCGCCTGTTGGTCCACCTCCCAACTTAGAATGCCATCCAGCAGTGTTGAACTGGGTACAGAAGATCGTAGATATCGTCTTTTCCCTTTTTTCTATGATTTCCATGGTCAAGTATAGTTCTTCTTCTGTTAAGTCATGAAGAAGCCACTCATCTTATGAAAAGTTAAATATTATGTAAAGTAAGGCGCTGAAACTCTAATTTCAACGCCTTTTGAAGTAAGTTTCTTTTCATAATAAAGAGTCTTAATTCTCATATTTTTAACTCTAAATAAATTCTTTCAACCAATCTAGTAGAACTTCTTTGTCATTTGTAGTCAATGTTTCTTCTGGAAGTACATTATTGCTAGCTGCTTCGATTGCTTTTCGTTTAATTTCTGGATTAGCTTTCGCATAGATTTCCGTTGTTGAGACGGATACATGACCTAAAAAGTCTCGAATATAAATCAAATTAACATTTGCTTCTAGTAAGTGCATTGCTTTACTATGCCTTAAGGCATGAGGTGAAATTTTCACTGGGAAATGATTAGAATTGTTTATTCGCGCTATTTCAAAGTGTTTTTTAAGAATATATCCTATGCCAGCACGACTGAGTCTTCTTTTCTGTTTATTAAAAAAGACTGGAATTTCAAGGTTTTCTTCATCCAATAATTGGTAATTATCTATATAAGATTTTATAATATTTACTGTCTGTGGGGTAATTGGTATTACACGTACTTTTTGTCCTTTGCCAAGTAACTTTACAGTTGCTGGAGAAGACAATCTCAAATCACAAACATTTAGATCTATCATTTCCTGAACCCTTGCACCTGTATCATACAAAAGCGTCAAAATGGCTAAATCTCTTTTTCCCTCTTTAGTTTTACTATTTGGAGTAGCCAAGAGCTTTCGAATTGCATTAATTGTTAAATAGGTCATTTGTCCTGTATTTTGAACTTTTTTTGCCTTAATTGAAAGGATAGAGTTACATCTCTCTATGTTCTCAGGCGTTTCAATTTGTAGAAATCGGAAAAAAGATTGAAGTGCAGCAAGCCTTTGATTCCGTGTTTTGATGGAGTATCCTTTTTTATCTACTAGCCAATTCAGAAAATCTTCTATAAAGTCTTTATTTATATCGGTAATTTTCATTTTTTCGGGTTTCAAATTAAGAACTTTGGTGCAGTATCTTAAGAAAATAGTGAATGCATCCCGATATGACTTTACTGTATTTTCACTATAGTCCATTCTTGATGGAATGTATCTAAGAAAGTATGAGGATAAATATTTGCCGAAATTATATTCTTTCATCTTCATTCACCTCCGGAAAAACGCCCTGATACATTTCAGCAGTTGAATTAATGATGATACCGTAGGTATCACTTGACAGCCGTAGATATTGTTCTGTACTTATAATATCACGGTGTCCCATATACGTCTGTAACATTGGAAGCGCAGAATAAATATCTTGCCCTTGACTAACCATTTTTTCCAAAGAATGAACTGCAAAAGTGTGTCGTAAATCATGTATCCTGGGATGAACAGATTCAGAAGAAATTATTCCAGCTTTAAGTAATATCCTTCTAAAATTGTTTAATATCGTTTTACTTTTGTATTTTTGAGTATCAGGAGCCGGATAAAAATGCCCTTCAATTTTCATATTAAATGTCATTTTTTTGGCATAATTACGACAATAATCCGTTAACGTTTCTGACATAGGAACAATCCGGGTTATATTGTTTTTGGCTTTATTTACTGTAATTACACCATTTTCTAAGTTGATATCTGTTTTATGCAAAGTTAAAGCTTCGTTAATCCGTAATCCGCATCCGTATAACATTCGTAAGAGCATTGGATAAATGAGATTATCATGTTCACTATTCTCTGCCAAGCATAAAGTGTCAACTATCGCCCAAATATTTGACATTTCTTTGTGTGTAAAGATATATGGGGCAAAATTATCTCTTATTTTAACAAACTCATTTTTCGGAAATACATAGAAATTGAATTCTAATGTGTTCATGAACAGTGCAAACTGTCGAATAGTACTCATCCTCTGGTGCTGTGTTTTAGTGGATTCAGTGCCTCGTTTACTCACATAATCATTCACCATTTTTTTTGTGAGAATAGGATTTTTAAGTTCATATGTTTTAAAAAAATTATCAATCTGCCTTAATCTGTAATAGGATGACACTTGAAATTTATAACCTAACCCTTTTTTATAATCAACATACATAGTGCAATAACTAGCGAAAGGTCCATTAAAGATATACTCTTTTTCTGTATCTATCATGAAGGTACCTCCAGACCAACGGTTCGGAGCTGTTCGGTATCGATACGAAGATACATCTTAGTCGTATTCGAATTTTCATGGCCTAGTATTCCTGAAATAATAGGTAATGGGGTGTTATCTTGTAAAAGGTTACTTGCCAAACTGTGTCTCATTGCATGAAGACCATGTTTTCTATTTTTAGTTTCAATTTGAGCAAGTTTCAAGTATTTGTTTATAATACTCCAAAAGACATTTCCTTTTTCAAAACGCCCATAAGGCGTTCTGTGCCTAATAAAAATATGAGGATCATCACAGATTGGTCGACCATTTTTCAAATAATCAATCAATGCATATTTTATATTATCACTCAGTGGTAACTGCAAGAAATTCTTTGTTTTCTCTTGAATATATTCAATTTTTTCTAAATGCCATTTAATGTTATCCGTCTTTAATTTTCTAATATCACCCGCTCGCATTCCTAACTGAATGGCCAGTAGTAAGACAAGATAATCGCGCCGACCAACAGCTGTACTTCGGTCTACATGATAAAGCAATACTCTAATTTCTTCAGATGTATAATACGATGGTAATTTTTCTAGCTTATTTGATCGAATAATTGGCAACAGCTGATTTAAATGATAATTATTGTAATTACCGGTGTTTAGAAAGTTTAAAAAATCTCTCAATGTGTATAGAATAGTCTCTTTTGTGGATACTGCATAATTTGTCATTATTGATTCGATATACATCAAAATATTTTTAGACTGTATCTTTGAAATATCAGAGATTTCATTTGTTTTCAAAAAATGAAGAAATCGAATAATAATAATTTGTTTTCCTTGAATAGTTCGATCTGTCAGATTTGATTGTTTTAGATTTTCGACATAACTCATAAGAATGTCAAAGTAACAGTCGGGTACCTGAAGTCCCTTTCTTTGATAGCATTTATTGAATGTATCATCTTTCAAAAAATCGTTTAAAACTTTAATTGATCGGACAGTAAATCTTTGATACGGCGTTAAGTCAATATCAAAATCAACTCTATAGTGATTCGCCAAGAATTCATACCCAAATTTAAGAGTGAAGTCTTGAATGTTTTTTAAGTCGGCGTATTTTTCGAAGCAATTCCAACAACTTTTATAGCGAGTTTTTGTCCCTTCAGAGTACCCTAATTCATCTAAATGCATAGTCGCTTTCCTTATTAAACTTCCAATAGTATCCATTATTTCGTCCTCCTTTTAGAATAAGGATACTATATTATGTATAGTTAGAAACACAAAAAGCTTACAAAACCAACAGGACTTGAATCTAGCTTTACATAATAAATAACTTTTCATAAGATGAATGGCTCTTATATGAGCTCACAAGTGAAGAATCCACATTACTCCTGGAAATTATCAACGCTCGTTATGAAGCGCAGAAGTCGAATATTTACTGTTCCCAGTTCGACTTTCCGGGTTGGTATGAGAAACTAGGAGACGGTACTTTAGCAGAAGCTATCCTTGATCGAATTATACATAATTCTTATGATGTACTTATAGATGGAGATATTTCGATGCGTGAAAAGCTAGGTTTAAATCAAGATAACTAGACCAATGGTCTTTTTAGGGAGTGTCAATAATTATGTGTAAATGAAGTACTCCTTCTATAAAATCGATTTATTAATTTGTTAATCTTTCAAACATTTTTTCTAGCTCTGCTTCAGCTTGTTGGAAGCCGCGGTGAATCCGTGT
>NZ_JBGQRB010000079.1:0-4465 GCF_045528645.1 Ruoffia sp. FAM 20857 | reverse complement strand
AATGCCTCGTTTTGATAAGGCTTTTTTTATTTTTCTTGAGCCGTAGGCCTTTCGGCTGCGGATAAATTCTTCAGCGACTACTTCTTCAAGTTCTGATTCGTCTTTCTTTGGTTTTGATTGATAATAATAGGACTGACGTGATAGACCTAATATTCTGCACATCGCTGATATAGGGTAAAGATGCTTATTCGCATCGATTACTTGTCTCTTCGTCCGAATATCAGCGCTGCTTGCTTTAAAATATCATTTTCCATTTCTAATTGCTGGTTTCTTTTACGTAGTTCTAACAATTCTTTTTGTTCAGGCGTAAGATTATCTTTTTCTTTGAATGAACCACTCGTTTTAGATTGCTTTACCCATTTGTCAAATGCTGAAGCCGTTAGTTCATATTCTCGAATGATTTCTACACGTGGCTTTCCAGCTAAGTAAAGATTGACGATTTGTTGCTTGAATTCTTGTGAAAAAGTTCTTCGTGTTCTCTTAGACATAAAAATTCCTCCTGGTATATTTTCTTCTAGTCTACACACCTTAATTTTTCTGTCTAGTTAATTGTAGCCTATCCAGATTCATACCTACAAAATTATCCTATATGTAATTTTTTTAATGAATCTTTTATTAAATTTATATACTATCCGCAAGCACAACACTACTGGTATCGATAGCATATTTTAATCCGCGCATGAATTGATATTCATAATAGTGTTTGTTAATAACTATTAAGTCCTGGATGTAGGATAGAAGTTGAGACAGATTTTGAGAGAGGGTAAACTAATCTCAAAGGAAGGTATCTCGTCATGCCAAAACGCTACACGAAAGAATTTAAGAAGCGATTTTAGAGTTGCACAAACAAGGAAAATAAGCACGACAATTATCCTTAGAATACGAAGTTGGATATTCTACTATACTAAAGTGGGTTCAAGTTACAACCAGAATAAGTCCGGGCGGACTTACTCCGGACGAAGCTAAAGCTTTAAAAAAGCAATTAAAAGAAAAAGACGAGGAACTCCTCATCTTAAAAAAATCACTCGGCCTGCTGGCAAAGAAATAGAAATCATTGAATTCATCCGTCAAGAAAGAGAAGCAGGCCATCACAGTGTGTCAAAAATGTGTCGTCTGCTTGGCATATCTAGAGCTGTGTACTATCGTAAAATTAATCCGACCCCATCCAAAAGAGCTAACGAACAAGTTTTGTTGGATCGTCGAGTCCTCCGTGTCTACCACGAAAGTGGTCGTGTCTACGGTGCTGGGAAAATTCATTATATACTCGCACAAAACTATTCAGACTATCGAAAAATCAGCATGAAATGTATTCAGAGATCAATGAGGCGTCAAAAGATCCGATCTATTGTCATTAAGAAATTCAAAGCAGGTAAGCCTGCCAAGAAACTCTTGAAAAACTATCAAAATTTATTGAAGCAAGATTTTTCTACTACTAGGTTGAATCAGAAATGGGTAGCTGATATCACATACATCCATACGTTAGACGATGGATGGTGCTATCTCTCAACCATCATGGACCTTCATTCAAGAAAAATTATCGGTTATCACTTTGATCGTAATATGACGACTGTTATTGTAGAAAAAGCCCTTGAGGACGCTGTTTCAAATAGAAATGTTGAAAATGGGCTGATTTTGCATACCGATTTAGGGTCGCAGTATACAAGTAATGAATACGAAGAACGGCTGAAAGAATTAACTATCACCATTCCTACAGCCGTAAAGGCTGTCCCTACGATAACGAAGGAATCGAATCATTCCATGCATTATTGAAGAAAGAACATGTGTCCCAACGACCAATATATCAAACTTTTGAAGAAGCAAGGCGACAAATTTTCAGTTACGTTCAAGGATTTTATAACAACCACAGAATTCACAGTGCTTTAGCATATCTGTCTCCGGTTGAATTTTAGAAAAAGATACTGGCTGCTTAACATAAAAAATCTCTCGTAAAAAGTGTCTCAGCTATTGACTCTAATCCAAAAAGCATTATCACATTCCAGGAGGAATGGTTCTACAAACGGATTTATGCAGCCAGTATACAATAATCGAATCTTCCTATGCATCATTGAAAAAAGAAGAGGTCTATACGACTACTTACTCAGATTTTGAAGAAGCCAAACGAGCGCTATTTAGCTACATTAGTTCGATTGGTTATCTAACTCCACAGGAGTTTGAAGACCTGTCAAGAGAGGAAATAGCATAACCATCTCTATTAAAATTTTTCCAAGATATTGACCCAAATACATATTATCTGCAATATTTACTTAATAACTGTAATTGAGATTGGAGAATTTTTAACCATATAAGTAGCATGCGAACCAAAATATCCTTTAATTCCATGCATTGATCGCGATCCAATGATTAAGATATCTGCAGATGTTGCTGGCAAAATCGTCTTAGTAATTTCCTCGGCCGGATCACCTTCTCCACTGTACAGCTGAATGTTTTTTACACCGCTATTTTCTGCATATTGTTTGTACTTTTCCAAATTAAGTAACAATTGACTTTGTTTCTGGCTCAAGTACTCAGGGTCTAACGCTTCATAAACATTCAACTCTTCAATTTCTAAAATTGAGGCAATCAGTAATGCGGCTCCAGTTTTACTCGCTTGCTTTACAGCATATTGAAAGGCTTTTTGAGCTCCTTCTGATTCATCTACCCCAACTAAAATATTTTTAAATTCATCAAATCCTTCCATAGTGCATCTTACCTTTCATTAATTAATTGATTATATTTTTTATTTCCTTTATACAGTTCAATAATTGTCCACGCTAACAGTAGTAATACTGCGACGATAATGACATAGGCAATAGAATCAGCTAGTACAAGTTGGCTTGATGTCACCTTTTCACCAAAAAAACCTTCAATTTGGCCGGGCAATCCAATCAAATTTAAATATGTCAATCCAATTACTGAACCCCATCCTAGTATCCGAATAACTATCGAATTTTTAAACCGGCTTCCCATTTCCACCTCACTATTGGTCATCATTAATAATGGTACCATCGAAAATGGTAACGCAAAAGCTAAGAAGACTTGTGAATTATTCATTAGTGTATTTAACGCTGTGTGCTCCCGAATCGTTCCTTGCCTGCTTGTAATAATTACACAGATTAACACTGGGATAACTGAAATCAAACGCGTAATTAAACGTCTTAGCCAAATTGGCATTCTCATATGAATGAATCCCTCCATAATTACTTGTCCAGTTAAAGTTCCGGTAATCGTTGAATTTTGTCCAGAAGCTAGTAACGCGACTGCGAATAATGTAGAAAGAAGACCTGATTTTGCAACGGTGATTAAAATTCCGTTACTCAATGTATCCGGATTTGATAAAGCCTCATACAACCCAAAGAATGATGGATCTTTCACTGCCCCTGTTTTAAAAACAGCAACTCCCATTATGAGCAATAAGGAGTTAACAAAAAAAGCGAGAGTCAATTGAATGTTAGAATCCCATGTTGAAAATCGTACAGCATTGGCGATTTCATCTTCATCCGTACGATTTATCTTTCGAGTCTGAGACACAGCCGAATGTAGATATAAATTATGAGGCATAACTGTTGCACCAATAATTCCTAATGCACCAGTTAAAGGCGTTTGACCACCAATTGAATGTGTAGAGGAGAACGTTTCACCAGTCGGAACCAATCCTTTAAGTACATCCCCCCAATTAGGATCAGACAACGCTACTTGATAAACAAACACAAAAAGAATTACAAAAATCAAACAGACAACTATTGCTTCAATTTTTCTAAAACCAACTTTCGTTAACAACAATAATAATAAAACATCAAATACCGTAATAAAGACTGCGACGACAAGCGGAATATTAAAAAGTAAATAAAGAGCAATTGATGCGCCAATTACTTCCGCAATATCTGTTGCCATAATCGCTAATTCCGTTAAAATCCATAAAATGATTCCTAGTTTTTTACTCGTTCTCGCTCGAATTGCTTGAGCTAAATCCATTTGACTAACAATTCCCAATTTAGCAGCCATATATTGTAATAGCATTGCAATTAAACTAGACATTAAAATGACCGACATTAATAAATACTGGAAGTTTTGCCCACCCGTAATCGAAGTAGACCAGTTGCCTGGATCCATATATCCCACAGCAACTAATGCTCCCGGTCCAGAATAGGCGAACAGGATTTTCCAAAAGCCTTTGCCTTTGGGTACCTCGACAGTTCCGTTAATTTCCTCTAAAGAGGGACCATTCGCATGCTGAATTAATCGAGGTTTGTGCTCTTTACCGGACTGACTTGTTGTATCTTTTAAAATATTTCCACCTTCCTTTAAAAACATCATAAGCATACACCTCTTTTTTATTAACGCCAATTGTAAAATTAAGCTAGACAACTAAAACAGCCATTTGTGGTACACTCAACTTGTAATTCCGACCAAAGAATACAAAGGAGTGACCACAAATGACCTACACCCATCTTACCACGGATGAACT
>NZ_JBGQRB010000078.1:0-4696 GCF_045528645.1 Ruoffia sp. FAM 20857 | reverse complement strand
TTCCTCCAAGTTAAGCGTCGTAACTTAAACTTTAGAGGTAAACTGGATGACTAACAAGGCTTTTTTTGTTGCCTGGTTATGTACTTTTAGGCTGCAATCTTATGTATTATTATATTGCCATAAACAAGTGGTACATTAAGCTGGCAAAAGGTGGTACATTCTTTGGCAAACAGTGGTAAGAAAGTTGGCATCAGTGGTACAAATGTGTGGCAGTAGTCACATGTGAGAGGTAAACAAGAAGTACATAATGATATAGGTATCATGCTTATGAGCATGAATTTAACAAAATTAGCAATCGAAGCAAGAAGACAAGCAGAAGCTTCTCGGAGTTCTTCAATCAAAAATATAAAATGCGATGAACCAATCAGAATTCTGATTGGTTCATCGCATTTTTATTATTTAGGGCGACTTAATTCCCAGCCCCAATATAATAATGTTATTGAGGTATTGTCACGCTGTACTTTAGCTAGCTATTCGATGTATCTTTATGGCACTTTCCAAAGCATTAACCAAATAATGAAGCTCTTTTGGAGCAGAAGACATGAAAAAAGCACATCTCAACCTGTTCCCGTGATTAACTAGCTCAAGCTTTAAAAAAATAAAATCAAAACTTTCCTCATTATAAATTGAATTGGTTTTGATTTTACTTTTTTTATTCAGACAATTTAATATTTGATAAACAGCTGGCCATTTTATTAGTAAAGATGGCACTAAAAAGAAAACTAACAATAATTATTCCTTTGTAAATTATTATTGTATATCATCAAGCTGAATTATCTTATCAATGTATGCTTCAGTGTCCTGATTTATATTATGTGAAATCATGATAACCATTAATTCTGGATCTTGTAATATAGTTGATTCAATCAGTTTTTTATTGCGTTCATCTAATGCTGAGGTTGCTTCATCAATTAATAAAATTCTAGGTTTCCTCAATAGTCCTCTCGCTATGGCAAGTCGTTGCTTTTGTCCTCCTGAAAAATTTTTCCCCCCCTCTGTGACCATATAATCGAGTCCTTCGTCATTACTACAAACAAAATTGTAAGCGTTAACTCTCTCTAAAACTTCTATGATCTCTTCCTCACTGTATTCTTCTCCTAAAGTAAGGTTTTCTTTAATTGTTCCCGTGAATAGGGTTGATGTTTGATCTAAATAAACAACTTGATTCCATACATCAGGTAAATTTAATTCTTTTAAGGGAAAGTTATTATAAAATATTTTTCCACTATAACTTTCATAGAGACCTGCAATACATTTCAATAAAGTAGATTTACCAGAACCACTTTCTCCAATGATTACATATTTATTAGGAAATTCAAAAGTTAAATTAATATCATTAAATATACTCATGTTTTCATCATAATTAAAAGATAATTTTCCAGATTTAATACTTTGTATTTGATCGGTCAAGGCTACTGAGGCTGTGTTATAATCTTGTTCATTTAGCCAATCAAATTCAGATAATTTATTTGTTATTGGTTTAGAAGAATTGTACGTCACAATATCATTAAAAACTCCTAAAGAAGAGCTAAAGAAAACTCCTACTAAATTAGCTATTGATAGAATTGCTCCTGGATAAACGGCATTATTTATGACTAAATAGACTGTAAACATCAAAGTTCCAATTTGAAATAGAATATTAATTGCCGAATTTATTCTCATAATTAAGTCTTTTATAAACTGAAATTTCAACTTATCTTGCTCTAAATTATTAGATTCATTGTTTATTCTATCTCTAAATTTTTTCATTAAATTATTGGTTTTAAAAACGATATAATTGGAGAATGTTTCATTTAAAATTCCTACAAAAGCTTCTTGTCGGTTTGACACATTATTTGAATATTTTCCAATTATTGGTTTTGTTATATTCGGAATTATAAGCATTATAAAGGTTGATGCTATTGTAAAATAGGCTAAGTATGAATGCATCGATGTTATTGCTATGAACGAAAATAGCATTTTTAGCATATTCCCCATTAATGAAAAAATGCTTAGTAAAGCACTCTCATCAAAACGTTCAATGTCATTAGTCAGCCTAGATATATAATACCCTGTATTATTTCTAGTATAATCTCTGTACTTTAAATTTGAAATATCATGGGTGTAAGTCTTCCTTATATCAACATTAATAACTTTTAGAGTGTATGCAATCATACAATCTAGTATATAATTAATAGCAATTGACAATATCCAAATAGAAATAATGAAGAAACTATTTCGAAACAACAGTTGAAACGAAGTTTGTTCTAAGCTCTCATATAGTAACCCAAGAGAATAACCTGCATAAACACTTGAAGCAGAAGAACAAACCGTTAAAATCAAAATAATTATTAAATAAATAGGGTGTTTTCTAAAAATTTTCACAGTACTATCCGCTCCTCGGTATTGTCTATAAAAAATAAAGGATTTATTTTTCTATTATTTATAATTCGATCAATAATTAATAACACTCCAGCAGATCCTTCTGCTATATCAAAACAAAGATAATTTAAAGTTCGATTGGGTAATTCCCACTTATTATTATTTTTCACAGCATAACGTAAACATTCCCGTAAAAGATTTACCGATTCTTCATAATAACTAGCCTCATTTAAAAATAAGTAGCAGTCATATAATGCATTAGCAATCCCTGCTAAACCTCTGAATAGAGAAGGAGAGGTATGATGTTTTATCAATAAAGTATCTGCAATTCTTCTACACTGTTCCTTATAGTCTTCTTTTCCTGTAACTTTATAATATCTCGCAAGAACTGTTAAGATACCCGCGCTTCCATCAATAAAATATGGCGACAAAAAATCATTACTATCAGCTTCAGTAGAGAGAAGTAACGCACCAGACTTATGATGGTATATATACTCCATATCATACTCTAGAAAAAACTCACCCATATATAAATACTTTTCATAGTTTGTGACCTTATATATCTCTAAAAGAAATAATGAAATTCCTGCTCTTCCTTTTTTAAAGCCTATATCAGAACATAAATCTATATTTCTTATAATATAATCAGCGATTTTAATTGAATTTTTCTTATAATGTCTTTTTCCGGTTTTATTATAAAAATATATATTAGCTAATCCAATTCCTGCTAAACCAGAGTATAAAGATAAATTTGAACTTTCAGTTACTGTAGAAGGGAAAATTTTTTCTGCATCTTTTAAAAAGCCCATTTCTGATAGCTTCCAAGCAATGCCACTTCTTCCGGTGTATAAACCTTCAGGGCAATACTTACTCTCACTAATGACAGTTTCAATATCTTGCATATCGTTACTACTTACTTCATTCATTTTAAATTTTGTGTAAGCAATACCTAAAAGACCATTACTAAAATTGTAAAGGTTATCAATAATATCTGAAGTAGAATATACATCTGACAATGATTTTTCTCTATAACTATTTATCCCATTTAATAAAGGTTTTACTGAGTATTTTACTTCATCAATTTTTTTCTTTAAAGAGGTATTGTTTTCAATTACATTAATTTCCAACTCATTAAGAATTTCCTTTATTTCAGATAGGTTTTCTTTTATCTCTTTAGTCGATGGTCGATTAGCATGGTCCGCATCAATTAAACTATAAATTAATTCTTTCAATTCAATAGGAAAAGTATAATTTGAAAAGAGTTGCTGTATAACATCCTCTATTTTGCTTTCATCTAATAAGTACAAGCGGTTTCGGTTAATCAGACAACTTAATAAAAGAAGTCCAATGGAATAGATATCTGACTGGAAGAAATTATTACTAGTAATTTCTTCTGTATATTCAAACGTTTGTGATGCTAAATTAATTTCATTTATATTTATACTACTCTCAAGATCAATCAAATAAACTTTATGGTCTTCAGTAATCATTACATTGTTTGGAGATAAGTCTCCATATATGTATCCATAATCATGGATACATTCTAATATGTCTGTTATCTGTATAAATATATCACAAATTTTTATTAAATATTCATTCCATTTTTTTCCATTAAAGTCAACATCTAGAATTGGTGTTTCATCCATGTAAAAATTGTAGAGTGTTTTACCATCAATAAATTCTTCAACTAAAAAATAATGCTCCCACTGTTTATAAAAATCAAGAGCTTTAGGAACATTAGTATGCTTAGAGAAAAAACTCAACAGATTATATTCTGATTTTAGTCGATCAGTCCCCATAATGCCATTTGGAAAATAGTTAATATAGGGGCGCGCTTCTTTTATAATCACATTTTCTCCATTAATATCCTCAGCTAAATACACCCCACCCAAATTTGAAAATTTTAGAGCTTTTTTAAACACATAATCATTAGGGCTTTCTTGTTCATTGCTAGCCTTATAAGATATGATTTCATCCTGACCTTTTGGAGGAGAATAATATGCCAATCTGTTATCTATAATATATTCATTGTCGCTATCTAATATTAAGTATTCTTTTTTTCCTTCATCATCATATCTGATTATTTCTTTAAAGCCTCCATACCTATAATATAAAACGGCACAATCTTTATATCTCCTATCACTTAATACATATGGCCCTTCAAAATCTTTTAATTTAAAATAAAGTATTTCAAGTAACTCTATAAATCCTGAATAATTCATAGTTTTACTAATAGTCTTTCCTAACATTGATTTAATAGTCTTTAAAGTAATCTGCTTCATCACCCATTAGGTGATGAAAAAAGACCCCCTTTCTGATATGGTTAATTCACCAC
>NZ_JBGQRB010000077.1:0-4737 GCF_045528645.1 Ruoffia sp. FAM 20857 | reverse complement strand
TCACCAGTTCATCCGTGGTAAGATGGGTGTAGGTCATTTGTGGTCACTCCTTTGTATTCTTTGGTCGGAATTACAAGTTGAGTGTACCACAAATGGCTGTTTTAGTTGTCTAGCTTAATTTTACAATTGGCGATATATAAAAATTTTAATATATAAGTTAAGTTTCATCAAATTTTACACATAACATTAGAAAAAACTCATAAAAAAAACCGAGCGACGCATCGCTCGGTTCTAAAAAATAGTATTTGTAACTGTTTATCCAAGACGTTGTTTTGAATCAGCCACACGTTGGAATGCTTGTCCCATATAGTTAATACTTAACATTAGTGCTAAGATTACTCCAACAGCGGGAAGCCATACCCATACTTTGTTTTGAATAACATCTGGGTTGTTCGCCGCAGCGATTAAAGTACCTAAACTTGGTGTTTCAGATGGTAAACCGAAGCCTAAGAAAGTTAGACCTGTCTCAATACCGATATTACCTGAAAGACCTAACGTTAAGCTTGTAATGATTAATGAACTTAAGTTCGGCATTAACTCTAGATACATAATTTTCCAATCCGGTGTTCCCATCGTTTTAGAAGCGCTTATATAATCTTTAGACGCCTCACTTAAAGCGGATGTACGGAACAATCGAACTCCTCCGGCCCAACCTAATGCTGATAGAATAGCAATCAGTGACCACAAATCGAATCGACGAACAATTGTTACAATGACAATGATTAATACTATTGGCGGTAAAATAATAATGAAGTCGACAATACGCATCATAATATCTTCTACGAATCCACCATAGTAACCAGCAATAATTCCTAAAGCAATACTTATAATTGATGTAATAATAGTTACGGCAAAACCAATAAATATACTATTACGTGTACCGATAATTAAGAGTGAGAGAACATCACGTCCACCCTCTTCAGCTCCAAGAATAAAACCGTTCTCACCTGGTTTAGCATATCGACTAAATAAGTCAACTTTAGTTGCTGCATCATGATCCACAATCATCGCACCAATAAATGCGATTAAAATGATTGTAATGAATACAAATAATGCAACAATGGCTGCCTTATCTTTGACAAATTCTCTTCGAATGACTTCGAATCCCATCGGAGGTAATGCTTCGCCTTCAGCTTGAGCTACCTCTAACGATTGATCTAAAGCTTCTTCATTGATTATTTGGTCTTCTTTGTTATATTGTTTTTCTTCTTTATCCATGAAACATTCCTCCTTTCTAGTTGATTCGGATTCTTGGGTCAACAAATATCATAATAATATCTGATATTAATGTTCCCAATAAAGTCATAATACCGAATAACAGTACAAGTGTCGTCATAACTGTAAAGTCACGTCCAGTGATCGATGTAATAAATAGTTGTCCCATACCTTGGTAAGTAAAGATTTGCTCTGTAATTACTGATCCTGAAATTAATCCAGTTAAAGTATAACCCATACTTTGCGCAATTGGTAACATTGAGTTTCTGAAGATATGACGACTATAAATCTTATTCATCGGTACACCTTTTGAACGAGCTGTACGTACGTAATCTTGAGATTTAGCATCTACAACTCCGGTTCTTAAGTACTGGATGATACCCGTGGTACTTAAAATACCCATTGTAAAGGCAGGAAGAATCATATGATAAATTCTAGATCCAATATATTCTAAAGTCCCAGGTTGAACACCAGAACCTACTGTACCACGAGTTGGGAACCAACCTAATGTATAACCGAATAACCAGATAAATAATAGACCTAATACGAAAGTCGGTACTGAATATGTTACAAAGTTATAAACGTTAACGGTACGATCAAAGAAAGAATTTTGGAATCGACCAGATAATAAACCTAAAGGTAAGGCAATTGCATAAGTAATAATTACAGTTAATAGTGATAGCCATAATGTTGGTCCGATACGTTGGCTAATAATTTGAGCTACTGGCATACGGTGTGCCCAACTACGACCGAAGTCTCCTTGTAATGCGCCGCCCATCCAATCAATATATCTTTCTGGCCATGATTTATTTAAACCTAATTGTGCACGCATTGCTTCAATTTGATCAGCAGAAATAGTTGGATCCACTAACCCAGTCAGTGCATCCCCGGGCATCATTGCACCTAGAACAAATACAATAATACTAAGGATAAACACTTGGGGTATCATGAGAACAACACGTCTTAATATTGTTTTCCACATAGTATTAAGCGCCCCCTTCTAAAGTCGAAGATACTTCTTTTAAAGCAACTGAGTGAGTATCAGAGACTGCTTTTAAATCATATACTCGACCATTTTCACTAAAGTATTTTGATTGGTTTTCTTGATATATCTTTTCAACGCGTAAACGGTTATTCTTATGCTCATCACGATTGTTAGGATCGATTTGAGGAATAGCCGCAAGTAAACGACGCGTATAGATATGTTGAGGATCTTCATAGATATCCTCTTTATTTCCATACTCTGTGAAGCGCCCGCGATACATAATCGCAATTTCATCACACATGTGTTTTACTACACCTAAATCATGTGATATGAATAAATAACTGACGTTATATTCTTCTTGAATTCTCTTCATGAAGTTAAGAACTTGAGCTTGAACTGATAAATCTAGTGCTGATACAGGCTCATCTGCGATAATTAATTTAGGATTAATTGCCACAGCTCTTGCTACACCGATACGCTGTCTTTGTCCACCAGAGAATTGATGCGGATACTTAGTTAAAGCATCCTCTGTTAAACCAACAATATCTAAAAGTTCCATCATACGACGACGTTCTTCATCTGGTGTCATATTCGTAAAGTTACGAATAGGCTCAGCTAAAACGTCAACGATTCTTTTTTTAGGATTAAAACTTGACATAGCGTCTTGGAATATCATCTGAACATTCTGACGATAGTCTGAGCGGCGTTTACGAGCTTCTTTTGAAACATCTTTACCATTATAGTAAATCTCACCAGATGTAATCTTTTCTAATCCAACAATAGCTTTACCAATTGTTGATTTACCAGATCCAGATTCCCCGACTAGACCGTAAGTTTTACCTTCTTCGAATGATAAGTCTACACCATCAACTGCATATACATAATCTGTGACTCTGTTAAGGAAGCCACTACGTATTGGATAATGTACTTTTAAATCTTTTATCTCTATTAATCCAGACATTATTCAACCTCCTCAGGGAAGTAGAAGTTTTCATGACAAGTACAACGTACCCAATGACCTTCTGCTACTTCGTGTAATTCAGGATTATGCTCATGTTCCTCTTCATTAATCCAAGGAATTCGGTGAGCAAAACGACATCCTGTTCTTGGTAGATTTGTGATTGACGGAACTACACCTTGAATAACATGTAGTTCTCCTGATTCTTCATCCACTAAATCGTTAGATTGTGGAATTGATCTTAATAATGATCTTGTGTATGGATGTTTAGGATTATTAAATAATTCTTCCACTGTTGCGATTTCCACAAACTCACCTGCGTACATTACAGCTACTCGGTCAGCCGTTTCAGCAACTACTCCTAAATCATGGGTAATTAAGATAATTCCTGACTCTGTTTCTTCTTGAATTTCATTTAATAAATCAAGAATCTGTGCTTGAATCGTAACGTCTAAAGCTGTTGTTGGCTCATCAGCGATGATGATACCTGGTTTACATGCTAAAGCAATGGCAATAATAACACGTTGTCTCATACCACCTGAAAGTTCATGTGGATATTGTTTAGCCATACGTTTTGGATTGGCAATTCCCACTTGATCTAATAATTCGAGGATACGATTATGACGTTCCTTTTTATTTAATTTAGTATGATAATATAATGGCTCTTCAATTTGTGCTTCAATCGTCATTAACGGGTTTAATGAAGCTAATGGATCTTGGAAAATCATTCCAATCTCATCACCACGAATTTTTAGATATTCTTTCTCAGACATGTTTAAAATGTTTTTGCCTTTATAGTTAATTTCTCCTGTTTGTTTTGAATTTTTTGGATCATGAAGACCTACAATCGCAGTTGCGAGTGTACTTTTACCAGAACCAGATTCTCCAACGATTGCTAATTTTTCATTCTTAGATAATGTTAATGACACACCATCTACAGCATTATAGTAATCATCTTTAACACGGAATCCAATTTCTACGTCTTTCATTTCCAATATTTTCTTGTTACTTTCCATAATTTCCCTCCGGTGTCCTTTATAAAAAAATAAAAACCCTACTTATTGAAAAACAAGCAGCGTTGTTTTTTTATATATTGCTAAAGATAGAACTATTTTAATTCATCGATGTATCTTACTGCATCACCTACTGTAGATAATTCTTCTATTCTTTCGTCATCGAACTGGATATTGAATTGATCTTCTAATTCCATAACAAGTTCCACAACGTCTAATGAATCAGCTCCAAGGTCTTCAAATGTCATTTCTGCATTTACTTTATCTTCTTGAACACCAAAACGATCTACAATCATTTCTCTTACAGTATTTAAAGTGTTTTGATTTTCACTCAATTGATACACCTCCGTTCATTATAACAAATTTTTATTCTATAACATGATACAAATAATCATCTCATTTGTCTATCATTTTTTCTAATTAATTATAACTTTTTATATGGTGTGTTGTAAGATGAAACGCAACACTAAAAAAAGACATGAAGATTCGTTATACTTAAGTCACCACAACATAGTATAAGGAGAGAATCTTCATGTCACACACTCATTTTAACACAAAGAAATCTA
>NZ_JBGQRB010000076.1:0-5147 GCF_045528645.1 Ruoffia sp. FAM 20857 | reverse complement strand
GATGAGACTAAAAAGTTTTTCTTTAGCTTAGAAAATCGATTAAAATATTTTAATTTCGATAAAGTGATCCAAAATTGAAAAATAACGACTAGAATAACTCAATATTTAAAAGTATGAATTATTCAGGTTTTATATTATTTACAAAAAAACCAACCTAAGCAATTCTTTTACAGAATGTGTTAGGTTGGTTTTAATATATCTCATTCAATTATTCTGCTTCCCGTCCAATAATTCGAACTTCGGTTTCAAGTCTAACTGAATTTAAATTCCAGATTGTCTCTTGGATGTATTCAATCATCTCAACATAATCTGTTGCTGTGGCTCCACCTACGTTAATGATGAATCCAGCATGCTTACGAGATATCTCAGCACCACCAATTCGATGTCCTTGTAAACCAGCATCTTGAATTAACTTTCCTGTATAGTAACCTACGGGGCGTTTAAATACACTTCCACATGATGGGTACTCTAAAGGTTGCTTCGATTCACGTAATTCAGTTAAATGATCCATTTTTTCTTTGATAGCCTCTTGATCTCCAGGTTGAAGTTCAAAGGATACGCCTAAGATAATGTTATCATTCTCTTGAAAAATACTATGACGATAGGCAAATTCTGCATCTTCATTCGTATAAGTTAAAAATTGTCCTTCGCGATTGATTGCCTCAATCTTTACATTAATATCCGTTATCTCACCTTCGTAAGCACCCGCGTTCATAAATACCGCGCCACCAACACTACCTGGAATTCCACAAGCGAATTCTAAGCCAGTTAATGAATGGCGATAGGCCTCACGACTTACTTCAATAATACCTGCGCCACTCTCTGCATAAATATAATGACCATCGACTGAGATTGCATTCATATCTGTTAAAATCATGACAATACCGCGTATGCCGCCGTCTTTAACGATTAAATTACTGAGGTTACCTAGAATTGTTAACGGGGCATCAAATTCCTTTGCCCAATCAATAATTTGTTTCACTTCATCTTTTGATTTCGGAAATGCAATAACATCCGCTTCGCCGCCAGTTTTAGTATAACTGTAATCTGACAGTGCGTGGTTAAATTTTATATTTAAATTAGGGTGAGCTTCTTTTAATAGCTTATAGTCCATAACTCGACCTTTCTTTCATAATCAATACTTATCTATTCTAATTAATTATGTTTAAAAAGTAAAGTAAATCTATGATGAGAAACTCTTTGAATATTAATCAATCAACCGTTCCATGACATAAGTATCATAATAGTGAAAATCATTTCTTAAACGTTTCGATAGTGTTCCAACTATTTCAAATCCATATTTCTCATATAATTTAATTGCTCGGATATTTTTTGTTACAACTTCCAAGGTTAGCACTTTAATATCTGCGTAGCTTGCAAATTGAATCATTTCTTCAGTGAGAATTGAGCCTATGCCGTAGCCCCAATATTCTTTAATAATACTGACACCCACTTCAGCCACATGGCTTTGACGATTATTATCGATGACAGCAACTGTTGCCATACCAACTATCTGATCATCTGATTCTGCTACTAACATAATGTTATTATCTGATTCATTGTATCTCGTAATTAATTCTACTTGCTGATCCACGGTCATATTCGCCCCTTCAGGACCAACTGACAAATACGGGGTATCTTTCCCTACATGTCTTAATAAGCCTAGTATTGCCTTTGCATCGATTGGCTCTGCTACTCTAATGATTGTTTCGATTGGCTCGTCCTCTGCTTCATGTACGTATTTGTTGTAATTACTCACACAATCACTATCCTTTCCAGTTCTGAGTCCATTCTTTCCTTAATTGGTCGTAGTCATCACTTTGACCTACTGTTCGTACTTGAATTTTACGTTCATCATTGTCAACTGCCTCTAATTCAATTTCCAAATAAGTTTCTGGCATATAATCAATGACAAATTCTGCCCACTCTATTAATGTAATCGTATCATCGTCTATAAAATTTTCCAAGTCAATCGATTCAGCTCCACCCTCTTCGAGGCGATAGGCATCAATATGATTAAAAAGCTTCCCTTGTTCATCTAGTGGATAGTGCTTCACTATAGTATATGTTGGACTTTTCACCGCTCTTTTAATTCCTAAAGCTTTCGCAAATCCTTGAGAAAATGTAGTTTTACCACTTCCTAGATTTCCCTTTAAGCTAATGACTTTACCAGGTTCTATCAATTGCGCTAATTCTGCTGCGATTTGTTTCGTTTCCTCAGCAGAATGTGTAATTTTGTATGACATTATATATAATCTCCTTGTACTTCTAAAAAAATTCACGCTTTATTCTTAATAAGCCAATTATAAACAAAGTGTGTTGAAACTGCGAATCATTTGACTTTATGCCGTTTTACTGATAATTTATACCTATAACATATTAACGTAAGGAGGCAGTTTTATGAAAAAATTTATCAAATTAATTACTCTACCGACTTTAGCATTGCTACTAGTCGCTTGTCAAAGTTCGACTGAAGAACAGCCAGCAGAGAGTGCTCCAGCTGAGTCAACTGAACAAGTATCAACAGAATCTACAGAGTCAACTGAAAGTACTTCTGGAGACGCAGAAAGCGAAGCAACCGAGGAATCAGGCGCAGAACAAGGTTCTGAAGAATCAGACGCAGCAGCATCTGACAATGGTGAAGGTACAACTGAAGAAGGCGAATCTGCAACTGAAGATACAGAAGAAGCTAGCGAAACAGCAGCAACATTCGCATTCTATATATCAGGTGAAGAAGCGCCAATCGCTGAATTCTCAGTTGAAGATGCTGAAGGTCTTAGCGTTTTAGAAGCTCTAGAATCAAACGAAGAATTAACATTTAACTTCAACGAAACTGAAGGTGTTGTTGATTCAATTGAAGGCTACGAAAATGACTATACTGTAGGTAATACATGGACTTACGTATACAATGGTGAATACGCACAACTAGGTGTTGTTTCTCAAACATTAGAAGCAGGAGATGAAATTGATTGGTACTACGGTACTATCGATGAAATCCCAATTAACGTAGTTCCTGAATAAGCAATACTTTACAATTTAAAAGAGCGTCTGACTTAAATCAGACGCTCTTTTTGTATACTACTCATTTATATTTACGCGTTTAATCCACTCGTGATTATTTCTCGTCAATAATCGATCCGCGCTACTTGGTCCAAAGGACGTCGCTTGATAATTTGGAAACGCAGGATCTGACATATCATCCCATGCCACTTTAATCGCATCAGTAATGCGCCACTGTTCTTGCACTTCTTCCCAAGAACTAAACAACGTATTATCCCCTTCTAATGCATCATGTAATAAATTTTCATAAGGCGTTGGAACGTACTCTTTCCCGAATGTATTTTGGTCTGGACCAATAAATGTCGTGATTGGTTCCATATTCGATTCAATATCTTTCTGGTTTAAAACCATTGCCAAACCTTTACCAGGTTCAATATAAAAAGTGAGCCTACTTGGTGTATCGTTTGAATCACCATTTCTCTCTTTCAATATAATATCAACCGAAGAAAATTGTTCAACTAACGCTTTTCCTGTACGAACGTAAATAGGAACACCCTCCCAACGCTCATTATCGACAGATAATTGAATCGCAATGTATGTTTCCGTACTACTATCTTCCGCTACATCTGGTTCATCGCGGTAATGGTTATACTCCCCTTCAGCATCTGCTGAGTATTGACCTCTAACAACAAACTCTTTCACTTCCTCTTTCGAATATGTTGGTATTTGACTTAAGGCTGCGTGCTTCTCACTATGTATCGCATCTTTTTCTAACTTCTCAGGCAAATCCATAATAATGAATGAAAGTATTTGCAGTATATGGTTTTGGAACATATCTAACAATGCACCATTCTCATCATAGAATGCACCACGGTCCCCTACTTTTAGACGTTCAGGTAAGTTAATTTGAATGTTCTCGATAAATTTATTATTCCAAATACCTTCAATAAAGGGATTGTAGAATCGAGTTGCCAATATATTTTGGACAAAATCCATCCCAGGAAAATGATCAATTAAAAAAATCTCTTCATCATTAAATGATTTTTTTAATATTTGATAATATTCTTTAGCTGATTCTAAACTATAGCCAAATGGCTTCTCAACAACGACACGATGCTCTCCAGTTAAACCAGTAATACCTGACTCTTTTAAATTTACTGTCGTCTCATCGTAAATACTTGGAGCGATAGAATAGTAATATAAAAATCGATCGGATGTATTATGCGTCGTTGAAACTTCTTTTATTTTCGTCATGAGTTTTTCAAAATCTTGTACTTTTGTATTGTCAGCTGGTTGGTAATAAATGTGTTCTAAAAATGATTCTTCGAACTCAGTAAAATTACTCCCTGCTTCAACAGCTTTTCTTACATGTTCCTTAAATTCATTCTCAGTGAATTGAGTGCGGGCCGCTCCGATAATCGCAAATTCCTCCGTTAACTGGCCACGTTGATATAGTTGGTGAAAAGCTGGGTACAATTGTCGCTCAGCTAAGTCACCCGTTGCCCCAAACAAGACAATTAGCCCACCTACTTCAACTTTAGACATAGTATCTCCTCCATTTATATATTCTGTTTAATGCGTGCCTCTATTAAATTCTATAACAAAATATTCATCTTTCACAATAATACAACTTAGAGTACATATACTTAAGCCATTGACAGCATTAGGAATAACATGAACGTCACGGAATTATGCAAAATTTAAGTTCAGCACCATAATCACATAAATATAGAAAACTCTGTTTAATACACAGCTATCGTTGCTTATTGAAGGGAGAATGGTGAGGTACCGTAGTACCAGGACGATTGGGCATACATGAAGCCGTAGGAGCGGTAGCGACGTAAGGATTTAGTAGCACAACGAGACGGAAGCTCAATCAGCTAGCAACGCTAGATGATTAGCTGAAGCCGGTCCACTACGGTCACCGAGCCGTTCTCCCTGAAATAAGCTCTACAGTTCCCTCTCCACAACAAAAAGAGCTAGAAACACTACCGTTCGGTAGTATTTCTAGCTCTCGCTTATTTGGTTCATGAATTTTTGATGTTGGTGGACCGAGGAGCCAGGTGACGCAGTCACCTTGGCTCTTTTTTTATTCCTATGTTTAAGTGTCTCTCTATGCAACGATAGTTTGTGTTGTGTTCTCATCT
>NZ_JBGQRB010000075.1:0-5283 GCF_045528645.1 Ruoffia sp. FAM 20857 | reverse complement strand
CAAGTGAATTCTCCTTTTAGTAATGTATGGTAACTTTATTATATAGGAATTCACTGGCTTTTGTGTACATACAAAAAAAGGTGTCAGTGAGATTTCTCTCACCAACACCAAAAATTCAAGAACCAATTTTTCTAGGCAAACTCACACCACACCGTGATGCTATATGGCTTAGGCTATAAGAAAGTACGCCACACCGGGATGTCATTTGTCTTAGAATGTGACAGACATTCACTCGCTAATAAAATCCGCTATCAATTTTCAATGTATAAAGCATAACAAGTGTGAGTATGCTATAATGTATTAAAATTATATTATGTAGGAGGCACTCATTCGTGACCGAACAAACAAAACCAACTTTTTATATTACAACGCCAATATATTACCCAAGTGGTAAATTACATATTGGTAATGCCTATTCAACATTAGCCTGCGACGCTATGGCTCGATATAAACGATTAATGGACTATGATGTTTACTTCTTAACAGGAACAGATGAACACGGCCAAAAAATCGAAACTAAAGCAGAAGAATTAGGTATTAAACCGCAAGCCTATGTAGATGGAATGGCAGAATCAATTAAAGAATTATGGAAATCATTAGAGATTACAAATGACGGTTTTATTCGTACAACTGAAGAACGTCATAAGAAAGCGATTCAAACAATCTTTGAACGTTTACTTGAACAAGGAGACATTTATCTAGGTGAATACTCAGGTTGGTACTCAGTGAGTGACGAAGAATACTTTACTGAAAGCCAATTATCAGAAGTTTACCGTGATGAAGACGGGAATGTCATTGGTGGAGTCGCACCATCTGGACACGAAGTAGAATTAGTTAAAGAAGAATCTTATTTTTTTAAACTAAGTAAATATGCTGAACGTTTAGAAGCATATTACGATGCCCATCCTGAATTCTTACAACCAGCATTCCGTAAGACTGAAATGGTTAATAACTTTATTAAACCAGGTTTAGAAGATTTAGCTGTATCAAGAACGTCATTTTCTTGGGGAATCCCAGTAAAATCGGATCCTAAACACGTCGTTTACGTATGGATTGATGCATTATCTAACTATATTACTGCCCTAGGTTACGGAAATGATGACGATAGTCTCTTCAAACATTTCTGGCCGGCAGATGTGCACGTGATTGGTAAAGATATTTCTCGTTTCCACATGATTTATTGGCCAATTTTATTAATGGCATTAGATATTCCTTTACCGAAGCAAATTTTTGCTCACGGTTGGCTATTAATGAAAGACGGAAAAATGTCTAAATCTAAAGGAAATGTTATTTACCCTGATACACTAATTGAACGTTATGGCTTAGATGCTACGCGTTTCTACTTATTAAGAGAAATGACGCAAGGAAATGATACGGTCTTTACACCAGAAGATTTCGTTAACCATATTAACTTTGAATTAGCGAATGATTTAGGAAACTTATTAAATCGTACAATTGCGATGATGAATAAGTATTTTGATGGCCAAATCCCAACTGATTTATCAACCTTTGAAAATACTGAATTCGATGCTTCCATTGAAGTATTTATCGAAAAAGAAATCGCAGATTACCATGCAGCCATGGAACGTTTAGATTTTCACTCGGCTTTAAATAATGTGATGGCAATCGTATCTCGTACGAATAAATATATTGATGAGACAATGCCTTGGACTTTGGCAAAAGAAGAAGAAAGCCGAGCTCAATTAGCATCTGTTATGTATCATTTAGCAGATTCATTACGAATTGTGGCACATTTATTACGCCCAATTATGCCAAATTCGCCTGCGCAAATCTTTGAACAACTCGGTATGCCTTCAGAAATAGACCGTTTGTTGTCAAACCTTGCACTAAAACAAGTGCCTGAGATTACAACAGTGATTAAAAAAGGTGTGCCAATCTTCCCAAGATTAGATACTGAAGAAGAAATTAAGTTAATCCAAGAAGCAATGAGTAGCAAAGGCAACAATGAATCAACTGGTAAAGTTGATGATGAAGACTGGGATCCAGAATCAGTGGAATTAGTCTATGATGAAACTGAATCAGTAGAGTTTACGGACTTCATTAAAACAGAAATGAAAGTGGCTGAAGTTATCGATGCTGCACCAGTAGATGGGTCTAATAAGTTACTTAGATTCCGCTTAGACGCTGGGGATAAAGGACATCGTCAAATCTTATCTGGAATTGCGAAATACTATCCAGATAACGAAGCTTTAATTGGTAAAAAGGTCCTAGTTGTAGCGAACCTGAAACCACGTAAGATGATGGGATATATCAGTCAAGGTATGATTCTTTCATCTGAATCAGATGGCAAATTAACATTACTATTTGCTGATCCAGAAGCAGCAAACGGAAGTTTAATCGGATAATTTATATATATAAAACCTTAGTCTCGTTTATTGATTGAGATTAAGGTTTTATTCAGTTATTCTTTATAAGAGACTCTAACAAGGAAGGTAAGATATTTTGAAGTTATTTGATACCCACACGCATTTGAACGCCAATCAATTTGAAGGCATTGAATCAGAAATTATCCAACAAGCTAAAGATAATGATGTAGAATATATGGCGGTTGTTGGCTTTGATGAGAAGACCATTGAGAAGAGTTTATTACTCAGCCAAGAGAATGAACACATTATTAGTGTTATCGGTTGGCATCCAACAGAAGCGTCACGTTACAATCAAATCATCGAAAAGCAACTCGAAGAAAAACTCGTAGCACCAAAAGTTCAAATGTTAGGTGAAATTGGGCTTGATTACTATTGGCCAAATTCTACTAAAAAAGATCAACACCGAGTATTTAGACGTTTAATTGCGATGGCAAAGGAACATAATTTACCAATCACTATTCATAACCGAGATGCAACGGATGATGTTTATAAAATTTTAAAAGAAGAAGGTATTCCTAAAACAGGTGGTATCATGCATTCATATGGTGAAAGCAAGGAAGACGTATATAAATTCCTAGATTTAGGAATGCATATTAGCTTTAGTGGTGTACTAACTTTCAAAAAGACAGAAGACGTACGTGAAGCGGCTAAAGTTGTTCCAAATGACCGACTTTTAGTTGAGACAGATGCACCATACTTAGCTCCGGTACCGAAACGAGGTAAACGCAACGAACCTGCCTATGTTCGCTATGTGGCAGAAGTTCTCGCGCAAGTGAAAGACATGCCACTAGATGAAATTGCGACCTTAACAACGAATAATGCCTTTGAATTGTTTAATTGGTATCCAGAAACGAAGCAAAATGAAAAATAATAAACAAGCCAATACGCCGCAAGAAGTCATTATTGTTGAAGGGCGAGATGATACGAAGAGATTAATCGAAGCATTCGGTAAAACTGTTCAGACAATTGAAACGAATGGCTCAGCTATTAATCAAGCAACACTCGAAGAAATTAGAGCAGCCCATGAAAAGTTAGGGGCTATTGTCTTTACGGATCCTGACTTTCAAGGAGAGCGTATCCGACGAATTATAGAACAAGCGATCCCTAGCGTTAAACACGCGTATATTAAGCCAGAAGAGGCGAATGCAGGAAAGCGAGGAAAGAGTTTAGGTGTTGAACATGCGACCAGAGAAAGCATTATAAAAGCACTTGAAGCTGTTATGACACCGAATAGTGTCGAACCGGTATTTATTCACAAAGCAGAATTAATGCGACTCAAACTCATTGGTCACCCCGAAGCAAAAGTCCGTCGAGAATATATATCAAACCATTACCATCTTGGACACATTAATGGTAAACAATTACAGAAAAAGCTAGCAATGTATCAGATTACTTTAGAAGAATTAACAAATCAATTGAAAGCAGGTGAACAAAATGGAAACATCTAAACGATTAATTGCCACACCCACAAGAACTGCCGAAATCATGAATCAATACGATATAAAGATGAAGAAGAGTTTAGGACAAAACTTCTTAGTTGAGCCATCTATCTTAGACAAAATGATTCAAACATCTGATATTACCAAAAATACAACGGTCATCGAGATTGGTCCAGGAATTGGGGCACTAACTGAATTCTTAGCCCTATCTGCCAAAGAGGTCATTGCCTTTGAAATTGATCCCCGTTTTGTAAAAATATTAAGTAACACACTATCTGAATATGAGAATGTAAAAGTTGTACATGAGGATATCTTAAAAGTGAATTTTAATGATCTAGAATTCGATTATTTAAAAGATGCAGAAGATTTAATCGTTGTTGCTAATTTACCTTATTACATCACAACGCCGATTATTATGCACTTATTGGACACAGATTTGCCTTTCAACCGTTTAGCAATGATGATGCAAAAAGAAGTGGCAGAACGAATGACTGCGGAAGTAGGAACGAAAGCTTACAATTCATTGACGATTGCCATCCAGAATAAAATGGAAGCTACTATTTCCTTTATTGTCCCAAAAAGTGTCTTCATTCCAAAACCTAATGTTGATTCAGCCGTTTTAATGTTGAGACGCCGCGAGAAAGCATTAGTTGAAGTAGAGAATCCAAGAGAGTTTGAGAAGTTCATTCAAATGGCTTTTACACAACGGCGTAAAACAATTTGGAATAATGTCAGAAATTATTATCAAAATGGAGAAGCGGACCAAACTAAATTAGCCGCAGGCTTTGAACAAGCTGAAATCGATCCCAAGCGTCGTGCCGAAACACTAACAGTATATGAATTCGAAGAATTATTTAATAAATTAAGTGAAATTTAATTAAAAATTCGCTTGTCACTATTCAAGAGTTGTGGTATCATTGACTTTTTTAATCACAACGTGCTATAATGTGACGGTGAGGTGATTGGGAATGCCAAATGAATTATCAGAGATAAAGACTTATTTGGAAGATCGTGTTGGTGAAGAGATTAGTGTGACTGTTCAATTGGGACGTAAAAAGAAAAAAGAACGTAAAGGTGTCCTA
Source organism: Ruoffia sp. FAM 20857 (assembly GCF_045528645.1). Taxonomy (NCBI): domain Bacteria; kingdom Bacillati; phylum Bacillota; class Bacilli; order Lactobacillales; family Aerococcaceae; genus Ruoffia; species Ruoffia sp. FAM 20857. Next base: position 375 of record NZ_JBGQRB010000075.1, on the reverse strand, counting down.
AAAGAAACATATCGTTCAGTCTTCATTGTAGATTTGAATCAAGACGAAAATGATTTTGATCGCATAAGTTACAGCTACCGTGATATATTAACGAATACAATTGAATTAGAATTCAAGTAGCCTTATATATACTGATAAATACCTTAGCTATTCGCACTCAGAACGAATAGTAAGGTATTTTTTAGTTATATGAGCAAATAAATAGCCAGACCGTTGAAGTAGTTTTATCTTCTTGGGTCTGGTTTTTATGGCTCTTTGTCAAATAGGGTTGATGACTCATTTTAATCAAGATCAAGCAGCATAAGTTGTTGCTTGATCTTTTTTATTTGTCTGAGGGACATATAATCGCGTCATAAGTAAAATACGGTCTCTAAA
>NZ_JBGQRB010000074.1:0-5289 GCF_045528645.1 Ruoffia sp. FAM 20857 | reverse complement strand
CTTCTAAATTTAAGGTAATATTTAATTGAGCCATAATAATCTTCCTTTCAATGTTTGTCTGTCAACTACATTGTACCAAAGAGATTATTATGGTTTTTTACTTTTACACAATTATATGGGCTTTATCCGGGTCATCTCATGACAGGGGAAATTGGACGGTTAACAGGACAGGTCAACACATGACAGGGGAAATTAAACACCTAACGGGACACGTCATCGCATGACACGGGAAATTAAACACCTAACGGGACAGGTCAACACATGACATGTCCTATTAACCCACTCCCACCTCCAAACCCATCAAAAAACCGGCCAGCAGTCACAATTTGCAGACTGCTGGCCGATGTATTGGAATATGTTTCTAATTAAGATAATAACATCGCATCAGATGCTAATGTTTCACCTGATTCTTGACGGAAGAGTTCCATTAAACGATCAATCGTTAAGTTTTTCTTCTCTTCTCCGCTCACATCAAGGATTATTCTACCTTGGTGGAGCATAATCAGACGGTTACCGTATTTTACCGCATCATTCATATTATGGGTAATCATTAATGCAGTTAATTGTTGTTCGCTCACAATTCTATCTGTTAATCTGAGAACCATTTCACTTGTCTTAGGGTCTAGAGCTGCCGTATGCTCATCAAGTAGTAATACTTGTGGCTTACGTAATGTTGCCATTAATAACGTTAGCGCTTGGCGTTGTCCACCAGATAAGTAAGCAACGTCCGTAGTTAAACGGTCTTCTAGTCCTAAATCTAATATCTTCAAGCGTTCGATCATTTGTTGGCGATCCGCTTCTTTGACACCTTTCCGAAGGCCACGTTTTAAACCACGGCGATTTGCTAGCGCCATATTTTCCTGGATCGTTAAACGCGCGGCTGTTCCCATCTTAGTATCTTGGAACACGTACCCAATTGAGTCTGCACGTTTGTTCATCGGAAGGCGTGTCACGTCTTCGTAATTAATTTTAATTGATCCTTCATCAGGAGTAAGTGAACCATTAATTGTATTGAGTAAAGTTGATTTACCAGCACCGTTACCACCAATAACCGTTACGAAATCTCCATCATAAAGTGTTAAATCAATGCCTTTTAGAACGTGATTCTCATTCACTGTTCCACGTTCGAATGATTTTTGAATCCCTGATAGTTCTAATTTAATTTTTCTTTCTTCAGTCATTATTTCGCACCTCCGCTCACTGCGCTCTTTTTCCGACTACCAAATTGTCTTTGAATTTGAGGGAAATACAATACAAATCCAAGTAAGATAGCAGAGAATAGACGTAAGTCAGTTGGACGAATATCAATCCATGGTTGGTTTAAAATAAAGTCAATAATTAAGCGGTAAATGAAACTACCTAAAATGATCGAAGTTAAACGGAAACCAATTGATTGGTTAGGAATTACCACTTCAGCAATAATGACTGAGGCCAGTCCAATAACAATGGTACCAATACCCATACTTAGATCGGCAAAGCCGTCTTTTTGTGCTACCATTGCTCCACTTAAGGCAATCAACCCGTTACCAATAATATAGCCTAAAGTCTTCATAAGGTTTGTATTAATCCCGTTTGCTTCACTCATTCGTGGGTTATCCCCAGTTGCTCGAAGCGATAGGCCCATTTCAGTATGTAGAAACAGAACTAATAAAGTAATGATAATCGCTAGGATAATCAAGCCAAGAACTGTTACAGACATATTTTTGCTGAAACCAAACATATCCTCCATAGGTGTGAAAATCGTTTCTTGACCCAGTAAAGCTAAGTTTGAACGTCCACCCATGACTTGGAAGTTAACCGAATATAAACCTGTTTGTAGTAAAATACCCGTTAACAGCGGTGGGATATGAAGTTTTGTGTGTATCCAACCAGCGAGTAAACCACCGGCTGCCCCACCTGCGAAAGCTGCAGCAGTTGCGAGAAATGGGTTAAGACCATTTGTAATTAAAATGGCTGCGATGGCCCCCCCTAAGGGGAACACTCCTTCGGCTGATAAATCTGCGATATCAAGTAATCTGAAGGTAATGTATACCCCAATAGCCATGACTGCCCATACAACCCCTTGGCTAAAACTTGATGAAATAACATCTAGAATCATAAGTTAAACATACTCCTTTAATAAATTTTAAAAATCTATATTATCTTACCATATTTTAATGAATAAGCACTAATCTATTTGAATTGAACTTGCATCAATATCAACAGCTTCTGCGAATTCTTCATTTACAACTAACTCAAAGTTATTACCAACTTCAACTGGCATATCAGCTGGCGATAAATCTTCATCTAACATACGCTTAACCATGTCAGCTGTTTGAACACCATAGTCGAAGTAAGAGTTTGAAATCGTTGCTAAGCCATTGGCATTAATTGTTGAGTCAGATGAGCCAATTAATGCTAAACCAGCTTCTTTCCCAATATCACCTACAAGTGAGATTGAACTATCAATCGTATTATCAGTTACTAATAAGATAGCATCGGACTCATTAACTAAAGCAGTCATCACTTGCGCAATATCATTCGTGTTCGTTACTGATTGGACAATATGATTTAGTCCTTTTTCTTCGATAACTTCTGTCGCAATATCAACTTGATGTTGTGCGTTGACTTCACTTGAATTGTAAATTGTTCCGATGTTTTGTGCATCAGGGACAACTTGTAGTAATAAATCCACGTGATCGGCAATTGGGCCTAAGTTTGTCGTTCCAGTTAAATTACGTCCGGGCGCTTCCATTGAATCAACTAACATCGCTTCAACTGGCGCTGCCACTGCTGCAAAAAATATTGGCTTTTCTTCTTCAACAGATGCTAAAGCTTGCGCAGCTGGTGTGGCAATTGCAAAGATAATATCATTATCTCGCGCGACTTTTTCTGATAATGACTGCAATGTTGACATATCGCTGTTCGCATTTTGTAAGTCCCACTCGACATTTCCATCTAAAAGCTCATCGATGCGCTCTATAAAACCGTCACGCGTATCATCTAATGCTTCATGACTGACGTGTTGTAAGATACCAATTTTAATTGGTTCATCTTGGGCTTTAACCGTTTGAGTTGCTGGAAAAATAGATACGAACGCTAAGGCAATGATTGTTACTAATTGAATTATTTTTTTCATTTTATATGCTCCTATTCAATCGTTGACGGATCGACACCGATGGCTTCAGCAAAATCTTCGTTCACTACAATTTGAAAATCTTTCCCTAATTCAATTTCCATTTCTCCAGGGTTTAAATCTTCATCCAACATGCGAATTACCATTTCTGCTGTTTGAACACCGTAGTCTTCATAAGAGTTTGATAATGTTGCTAGTCCGTTTGTTCTTACAACTGAATCAGATGACCCAATTGTTGGGATCCCTGCTTCTTTAGCAATATCTCCAACTAAAGTAATGGCACTATCAATCGTATTATCCGTTACCATAAACATCGCATCGACATTACCAACAAGTGCATTCATCACTTGTGATATATCGTTCGTACTAATCACTGTTTGAACATCCGTCGCTAAACCTTGTTCTTCAAGTAATTCAACGGCTACGCCCGCTTGAACTTGTGAGTTGACCTCACTTGAGTTGTAAATTAAACCAACTGTTTCAACATCTGGAAAATTACGTATTAATAAGTCGACTTGTTCTTCGATCGGCGCCATATCACTTGTTCCAGTAATGTTTCCTCCTGGAGCTTCGATAGAGTCTGCTAAACCAGCTTCAACTGGATCTGTTACTGCTGCAATAAAAATTGGCTTCTCTTGTTCAACTGATGCTAAAGTTTGAGCTGCGGGTGTTGCAATGGCAAAGAGTATATCGTTATCACGTGCAACTTTTTCACTTAATGATTGAAGACTCGATTGGTCACCACTGGCATTATTAATATCCCATTCAATACGGTCGCCATAAGCTGAATTGTCTAACGTCTCTTGAAAACCTTTCAGCACTGCATCTAAAGCTTCGTGCTCTACATATTGAACAACACCTATATTAATTGTTTCTTCTTGTGCTTGGACTGCTTGGCCACCTGCTAACATTGGAAGTAAAGCTAATACAACGGTAGTAATAATATTAATAAATTTAAATCGACTTTTCATTTTGAATTCTCCTTATCTTTTATTCGGAATCTTCAGAGCTCTCTTCTTCAGATTCTTCTGTATTTTCTTCATCTGATGTTTCTTCTGAACCTAAATCAATATTTGATAAATCTAGACCTAATGTTTCTGCATTTTCTTCATTAACAACTAATTCTAATGTATCTGCGGATTCAACTGGGATAATCTCACCAGATTCAATGATTTCTACTAACATTCCCGCTGTTTGTTTACCTAATTCGTAATAATCTAAACCATATGTCGTTAACCCATTTGCTAAAGCCATATCCTTTGATCCACCGATAATTGGCAGCCCAGCTTCTAATGCTAAATCTCCAACTAGTGTCATTGCACTTGCAATTGTGTTATCTGTTACTGTGAAGATTGCATCTACGTCATCATTAACTAAACCACTCATGACTTGAGAGATGTCATTCGTTGAAGTCACTGTTGCTTCAACAACTTCAATGCCAGCTGCTTCAAGGGCTGCTGTTGCTTTTTCTGCTTCACTCATTGAGTTTGCTTCACCTGAGTTATAGATGATTCCAACACGTTCTGCGTCAGGAACAACTGCTTGGAGTAAAGCTACTTGGTCTTCAATTGGACCAGCATCGGTCGTACCTGTAATATTTGCTTCTGGCTCTTCTAAGTTTTCAACTAAACCTGCACCAACAGGGTCACTGACTGATGAGAATAATACGGGTTTCTTTTGTTCGACATTCGCAATAGCTTGAGCGGCTGGCGTTGCAATAGCGAAAATATAATCACTACTGTTCGTCACATTCTCACTCATTGATTGTAAGTTTGCTGTGTCTCCTGAGGCATTTAAATAATTTAAAGTTAGGTTTTCACCTTCAACATAACCGGCTTCTTCTAAGCCATCAATGAAACCTTGATAGTTTTGGTCTAATGATTCATGCTCTACAAATTGAAGGACACCTACGTTAATTTCTTCTTGATCTTGTGCTTGCGCAGACATTGGTGCTGCGATTGTACCTAATGCTAATAATGAAACTAAGGCTGTTTTTAAATATCGATACATAATTTATTCCTCCATTTTTTCTATTTTTTATAACAAAGGTTCTACAATAAATAGGGTTGATGACAAAAATTAAAATATCATCAACCCTATCTTTGTGTCTTCTAAAAGACGCAGATATTCGTTATATTAAAAGTACCACCAAATAACATAAGGAGAATATCTAC
>NZ_JBGQRB010000073.1:0-5431 GCF_045528645.1 Ruoffia sp. FAM 20857 | reverse complement strand
CCAAGTGAATTCTCCTTTTAGTAATGTATGGTAACTTTATTATATAGGAATTCACTGGCTTTTGTGTACATACAAAAAAAGGTGTCAGTGAGATTTCTCTCACCAACACCAAAAATTCAAGAACCTTAAAAAGAAAAGAGCCCTCGAAGGCTCTTTTTAAATTGCTTTAATTTGAGTTAGAGTTTATTGATTCATCAGGCCTTCTTTCATTTACTAATGCATCATCTGTAATGATTGCTCCATATAATTGAAGGTACTGGCCATCCTCAACTTCAACAAAGGCATTATTTGTAATAGCTGACATCGAGGCAATCTCTGATTTATCTAAAGAATCATAGATTACATACATTGCAGTTTCTTCATCTTGGATGACTTCGTATTCTCCCGCAGGTATATCATAACCAACGAAATAAGTTCCAGGTCCGATAGTGTTGTCTTCAATGAATATAGGATCAACTTCATCCATAGCACGGCAACTGTTCCATCAAGTTTTAAATATTGATCGTCAACAACTACAAAGTAAAAATGAGTCGTAATAGCAGAAAAATCAATAATATCTTCTTGATTCGCATCTGACGAAATCACATACATGCCATATTCAGCATCGGATATAATCCGATATATTCCTGCATCTAATGTAGAGCCAACTTTATACATACCAGGTTCGAGAACTGTTTAATAAGTACTTTGATCATAAAATTCTTTATCTTGAGCTTTAATAGGAGCGACGAATGATAATGAAAGGGTGGCAGCAAATAATAATATTTTTTTCAAAAAAATCATCTCCTTACTTATTCTTTCAAAGATATTTCAAATAACTTTGAATAGATCTGTTGATCATATAGATTTGCACGTATTTTTTCGCCATATGACAAGATTGTCACACGTATAAACACAAATAGCAGTGAGTAAGAGCCAACAATATTAATAAAAACAGAGAAAAGAGTGAAGTTATCAGTGGTAGTGGTTTCGACTGGAAAATATCCAGTTGTATCATAACTATAAGTGGTAGAAATGTTATCGGCTAATATAAAGTCGCCTATAATGACTAAAATAAAAAAGACATTGTTAAGAATATTATAGGGTCTAATTTTTTCTTTGACGATTGAATCGAAATTGTCATCCATCCTATCAACTACCATTTTATATAATTAATCATTATTATTATATCAAATATATTTATAAAAAACTTAATTTAGTTCTGATTATCAAGCATTTAATCTAGACTTTTAGTACATCTTACGTTATGCTATGTTTTGCCAATTCATCAATCTTAATAATTTTCATGTATTTTAGTAAATGAACTAATCAAGCTATTTGAAATAAACTGGCTAAGAATGGCTTTGATGCTATTCTTAGCTTTTTTATTTGAATTTTATATTACTGACACAATGAAGAAAGAAATGACTTAAGAAAGGAATTGATAATAGTATGACTTCTAATTTTTGGCATGATTTACCTAAACCATTTTTTATCCTAGCACCTATGGAAGACGTGACGGATGTTGTTTTTCGCCATGTCGTTCAAAAAGCCGCAGAACCTGATGTATATTTTACGGAATTTACAAACTCTGAAAGTTACTGTCATCCTGATGGGATTGAAAGTGTTCGTGGCCGTTTAACTTTTACTGAAGATGAAGAGCCAATTGTTGCTCATATTTGGGGAGATCGTCCAGAGTACTTTGAACAAATGAGTATTGGTATGGCAGAAATGGGCTTTAGCGGCCTTGATATTAATATGGGTTGCCCAGCACCTAATGTGGTAAAACATGGGCGTGGTAGTGGCTTAATCAAGCGAGAAGACGTCGCTGCTGAGCTTATCCAAGCTGCAAAAGCAGGAGGTTTACCCGTAAGTGTTAAAACGCGTTTAGGTTATTTAAAAGTTGACGAGTGGAGAGGTTGGTTAACTCACTTGTTAAAACAAGATATTGTTAACTTATCGATTCACTTAAGAACTAAGAAAGAAATGAGTAAAGAAGACGCTCATTGGGAATTAATTCCTGACATTATGAAACTACGTGATGAAATTGCTCCAAACACATTGATTACGATTAATGGTGATATTCCAGATCGCCAAACAGGTTTGGAATTAGTAGAGAAATACGGTGTGGATGGTGTTATGATTGGACGTGGTGTCTTTAAAAATCCGTTTGCTTTTGAAGTAGAGAAAAAAGACCACAGTCCAAAAGAATTATTAGACTTATTAAGATTCCATCTAGACTTATTTGATCAATATAATGAAGATGGGCAACGTCATTTCAGACCTTTACGTCGCTACTTTAAGATTTATGTGCGCGAGTTTAAAGGAGCCAATGATTTGCGCATCCAATTAATGGAGACAAATACAACCGACGAAGCACGTCAGTCAATTGACCACTTCGAGAATAAATTTCTAACGTCGGATGTAATTTAATAAAGAGCTATAGAAATGCTATTAATTTCTATGGCTTCTTTTTATATATAGTAGATAGGAGATAATTATGCGTAAGAATTCAACAGTTATAAATGCTCTATATGGAATTGTAGTGACTTTGATATTAGCAGTTGTTTCAATAATGATTACCAATGTCTTGCCAAATGGGTATATTGGAGCCAGTGTAATGGCGATGTTAATCGGGATGGTTCTGCATCCGCTTGTAAAGAAGTTGTTACCATCCTTTACAGGAATAGATTTAGTTGCGAAACGATTGCTCAAAGTCTCCATCGTTCTAATGGGAGCGTCTTTAAGCTTGACTCAAGTTGTAGAGGTTGGGAAGTTCTCTCTAATAGTGATGGTATTTACTTTAGCTACCGCTTTTATATTTGGTAACTTGATAGGAAAGTGGTTTAATATGGACTGGAAATTATCTAACTTAATTTCCGTAGGAACAGGTGTGTGTGGTGGCAGTGCCATTGCTGCAGTTTCACCTATTATTAAAGCCAAAGATGAAGATATAGCTTATGCCTTATCAACGACATTTATTTTTGATATTTTAATGGTTATTTTATTCCCAATTGCGGGACAATTTTTCGGCATGACTGATTTAGGCTTTGGATTATGGGCAGGGACTGCAATTAACGATACTTCGTCGGTTGTTGCTGCAAGCTATGCCTTCTCAGAAGCGGCAGGAAATTATGCTGTGATTGTTAAATTAACTAGAACATTAGCCATCGTTCCAATTGTATTTATTTACTCGATTATTAATCAACGGATTGAACAAAAGGCCCGTCAAGATGATGAAAGTTCAGACGCAACATTTAAATTAACGAGAGTGATTCCTTGGTTTATTCTCTTCTTTTTAATTATGGTCATATTACGTTCTGTTGGCGTCATATCAGCTGAGTTTGGGTCCTCTTTATCATCGGTAAGTAAATTCTTTATGGTCATGAGTTTAGGAGCGATTGGTTTACGAACAAACTTTAAATCTGTCACTCAAAGTGGAATTTTACCTATGGTACATGGTTTTATTATTTCACTGTTAGTCGTAATTGTTTCTTTCGTAATTCAAGTGATATTAGGTCAAGTTTAAAAAGTGTAGGGTTTGTTCCTTAACTAATAAATGATATACTTAACTTGTTGTTGATTAATGAATTTATGGAGGGGAAATCATGTCTGTCATTCACACTAATTTTGAAAACAAACTTAATGAAATGAATATTCCGTTTAACAAGAAAGAAATCGAAAACGGACATATATTATATCGCTTTAATTTTCGTCTTACTACAGAACGTGCACTCGTTGTAGAGGTCATCATCCAAGCATCAAAAGATAAATACTCTGATGCTCAAATCATCTACCGTCATGTTCACTTACTAACGGATCGTAGTAAAGAAGCAGAGGCTTATGAATTACTTAACTCATTAAACGAGATGAAAACAGGTTACTATAGTCTTTACCTAGCTGGTGATGGAGAAGTTTTCCTTAAAACACTGTTAAGAACGGGTGAAGATGCTGAGCCATTATATCAAACATTGGTTATGGGTTCGGGAATTGCTAAAGGCTTACAAACAGATTTAGTAAATGTGCTAGGTGAATCAGGTAAAGCAATGTAAGGTGACCACAAATGATAAAAAAAGTTCTATCACAATATCCTGCGCTTAATATTTTAAGCCAATTTTTTATTATTTTATTTTCGGCTTTATGTTTTGCGGTATCACTGAATATGTTTCTAATTCCTGGGGACATTTATAGTGGGGGAGTTACTGGTATTTCTCAGTTGATTACCTATTCACTAAAGCAATTCACACCCTTTGGAAACATTATTCAGACAGGTACATTAAACTTCTTACTTAATATTCCATTATTGATATTAAGTTATATGAAGTTGGGACGTCGTTTTACCATTTTAACGGTAATCGTTGTAGCTATTATGACGGGTTTTACTTTAATCATTCCTGTCCAACAGGTATCTGCAAACCCGCTACTTAACGGAATCGTTGCTGGAGCTCTTAATGGGTTAGGCGGAGGATTAACGATCAAATTTGGTATGTCAGCAGGAGGAATTGATATTATTGCTCTTGTGATGAGCCGATTAGTACAAATAAACGTAGGGTCTTTATCACTACTTATTAATTCGGTTGTTATCGTTGGTGCAGGAATTTTATACTCTTGGGAATTTGCTTTATATACATTAATTTCAATGTATGTAACTTCTAGGGTAGTAAATTCAATTCATACAAACGAACAACGCTTAACTGCCTTTATCGTTACCGATAAAGAAGATGAAGTAGTCAAGTCAATTTATGGTCGTATCCATCGTGGAATTACGATTCTTGATGGACGTGGAGGCTACTCGAAAAAGACGCGCAATACGCTGATGATTGTTATTAACCGATATGAACTTTATGATTTAGAGATGGCAATAGGAGAAGCGGACATTCATGCCTTTGTTAATATTATTCAATCTACAAGAGTGAATGGAAACTATCTAAATCGAGACCAACAGAATAAACTAAATCAAATTAAAACGTAATAATTAAACACTAGTTATTAGAGATGACAGTCAATCCGCTTTAGGTTTTGATGCATACTTCATGACTAGTGTTTTTAAATTATAAATTTTTCATAAAATGAGAATAAAATGAATAATTAATGTTGACATTCTCATAATCATCCATTATTATGAAAATAACAAAAAAACTAAGAAGAGGGATTAATATGATATTGAGTATTATTAACAATCAAAATGATTTTCAAAATTCATTTAATAGCGTCGTCGTGGTCGTTTGATACGATCTATGACGGGGCCAATTGATTGTGCCTGCATAGATTTCTGAAATCTAATGCGGGTTATACTCAATATATACTTCTTAATAGGGGATTATTAACCTGAATAATTCATAGTTTTACTAATAGTCTTTCCTAACATTGATTTAATAGTCTTTAAAGTAATCTGCTTCATCACCCATTAGGTGATGAAAAAAGACCCCCTTTCTGATATGGTTAATTCACC
>NZ_JBGQRB010000072.1:0-5817 GCF_045528645.1 Ruoffia sp. FAM 20857 | reverse complement strand
ATGACGGATTGTCTACAAATATTTAGTCTTTATACCTTTGAGTCTACGATTATTATGACAGAAATAAACTTAGTTCACGAATGAAATGAGTGTGGCTCAGTTTGTCCACGTTCATAGGACCAGTATACCCGCAACTAAATTTCCATAGCGTCGTGATCCGACTCGACGTACCGCAAATGAAAATACGGAGTGTCGTGCCACCACACGACGCCCCGCAACTAAATTTCCGTAGCGTCGTGATCCGACTCGACGTACCGCAAATGAAAATACGGAGTGTCGTGCCACCACTCGACACCCCGCAAACCAAAATCCACACAAAAAAACGCCGACCCAGGAAACATTCCCAGATCAGCGGTTCTCACCTAAACTCTATTCACTTTCATCATTGCCAAACACAGTGCTGCGATTACTATTATTACTGAAATCGTAATTATAATAATCATTACTTGGAGTTTCTTCTTCTGGTAGAGAACCTTCATCAATGGGCTCTTCGTAAGAAGGTTCCTCATATGAAGAATCTGGTTCCTCGTAAGACGGCTCTTCGTATGAAGACTCCGGTTCTTCGTAAACAGGCTCCTCATAGACAGGTTCTTCATACACAGATTCTTGTGCAGCGTCTATCGCTTGTTGCACTGCAGTAGCGAATAAGTTAAAGTCGCTGACACCATCGTAAGTTGGCAGTCCGTATTCAATCGCCAAGTTATTCCAGTAAATTAACTCATCTTCTGTATAATCTAGCTCTTCTTCGGCCACTTCAATCGGTAAGTACACCATTAATTCGGGATCTGGCACAAAGATTGCCATCCCAAGTTTGACCTCGTCTTCAGTGTTCGTCTCCACTTCAGAAACTTTTTCAGTCTCAACTGCTGATTCAGAATCTGTTTGTATTTCTGCTTCTTCATTTTTATTACCATTTCCATCTTGGACGGGTTCGTGTACGTAGCCCTCAGTTCTCCCAGCTGGTGGTTCTGAGTCCAAGTACCCACACCCGCCTAGTATAAATAAAGAACTAAATAAGATTAATTTTTTCAACATTCTTCCCCCTATGGTCAGACCATATTCATTCATTAATATATCTAATGTACAGTTATCGGTAATAAAAAGCAATATCCACTTGAAAATATCATATCCTCTTCACATTTGTGTTACATTTCACCTATATAAAATAATTTTATAAAAGCGAATCCATATGCTATAATAAAAGAAAATAAAGAGCGAAGGAGTGTTAACATGGAAGTAAATGATATTATGCAAATTCTGGAAAAAGATATGAAAGTTGCTGTCTTTGCAACGGTGGACGAGAACGGAAAACCGCATGCGAGACATGCCCATATCGGCGTGGCTAACGAGCAGGGCGTCTTTTTCATGACCAGTCCCACGACGGATTTTTATAAACAACTTAAGCACAATCCAAATATCGCTATTACCACAATGTCTGAAGAAGGCTATCTCGTTCAAGTGATCCGAATCGAGGGAAAAGTGCGCCAAGTTGGGAAAGACCGCCTTCAGGAACTGCTTACGAACAATCCATATGTTGAGCAAGTGTATCCAGATGACGACATTCGCCAAGGCATGCAAGTTTTTCATTTATACGAAGGCGAGGGCTTCTATCACAGCATGTCTCAAGGGCACAAGTATGTCTTTTCAATTGGACACGAAGAAGAAACCGACGCATAAGGCGTCGGTTTTTTTCTCTAAGAGCGGTATTCAAAGGATAGGCCTTTGAGGAAATTACGGATATAACGGTCGCCACAAGGTTTATAATTGCGGTGGCCTTCTTTGCGTAGAACAGCACTTAATTCGCTGTTAGAAATCTCAACCCCCGCCGTTGCTAAAATATCTAAAATATCGTCAGTGGTTAGGGAGAGAGCAATCTTTACTTTTTTCAGTAAAATATTATTCGCATTCTCTGGATTCAGTTCAAGTCTCGGCTCACCAGCGCCTTCTTTCTTACCGCGTTGGGAGATGATTAATCCGTTTAAAAAGCGTTCTAACTCTTGATCAGTGAGTGTTTGGACGAATTGGTTTTCTTGAGTCGGATCCTCTTTAGGTAATTTCTTCAATAATTGAACAACATCTTCTTGGGTAAGGGTAACTCCACCCATCGAAAAGATGGTGACCATATCGCTATCTTTAATATCTAACGCATAGCGCAAGCGTGTTAACCGATCGTTATTATTCATAATCTGCCTACCTTTCATTGTTTTACGATTATACCAAACTTGTAGCACTTTTTCTGCTATACTACAAAAACAAGTTGAAAAAGAGGTGAGTTCAGTGAAGATACAAAAAAATAACCCCAACATGATTTACTATACAGCCGAAGAACCGACAGAATTGTTGAAATTCATGCTGGAACAATTAGCCCCCAAAAGTCGTAATGCAATCAAATCCATGCTGACACGCGGTCAATTCTTTATTGATGGAAAAGCAGTCACGCAGCACAATCATCCATTGAAAAAAGGTGATCAAGTCGGGATGTTATCGAATAAGAGCTTCAAAAAGATAGAGACGCTTGAAGGTCTACGGATTCTACATGAAGATGACGATATTATCGTGATTGATAAGGACGCCGGGATTTTGTCCGTGGCCGGCAAAGACCACGGAGAAGCGACGGCATACCGACAATTAATGCAGTATGTAAAAGCCGACCACCGCAACAATCGCATCTTCGTGGTGCACCGATTGGACCGTGACACATCCGGCGTGATGGTTTATGCCAAATCTGAAAGCATTAAAGAAAAGCTACAGGAGAACTGGCAGACGATTGTCAAAGAACGCATCTATACTGCGTTGGTTGAAGGCGTCGTTCGCAAACCCCAGGGGAAGATAGAATCTTGGCTAACTGAAAGCAAAACGATGAAAGTATACTCAAGTCGCTACGATAACGGTGGTAAGCACGCAATTACCCACTTCAAGAAAAAGCAAAATAGTGCGAACTATTCTTTATTGGAGGTTGAACTTGAAACAGGACGCAAAAATCAAATCCGCGTTCATATGGAAGAAATCGGCCATCCGGTGGCAGGTGACAAAAAGTATGGAGCTAAGACAAATCCGTTGAAACGACTCGGCTTGCATGCGACGACCATTGCCTTTGAGCACCCGCGGACAGGGAAAGTGGTGAAGTTTTCGTCGCCTGCGCCTAAAGGGTTTCTGAAAGTGTCTAGATAAGAGAAGATTATGTAAGAACTACCTGGGAAATGAGGTGGTTCTTTTTTTGATGAGTTTGGGATGGGGGTTCAAGTATTGTCACAAGCTCACATTGCCAATTTCTTACCCTTCTTTACATAAATACCCCAGTAACATTCAACTGCTACTGGGGTATATTTATGTATCTATTCTCAACACTATGTTGGTTTATTTGGTTAATTGCTGTTGTTTATCTTCGATAATACAGTTGAGGAGCTTCTCGATACGCTTAATATCATGGACCCTAGGATAGTGTTCAATGATAATGGTTGCTTTGTCGTTTAAGTCTGGCAGCTTAAAGGTGCTAAGGATTAAATCATAATCACTTGATTTTAATTTTTCAACTGAAATTTCGGGACTATGAAAAGTATGAATAGTCACGTTTTGACGTAGTTCAAAACTTAACAAGTTTTGAATCATTTTGGCATGTGAGAAGTGACTGTCGCTAATGACGAGTAGGGACACTTTTTGGTAACGTTCGTGTAGTTCGACGAGTAAATTATTCCAGATTGTTATTAAAGTATAGAGCAAGAGATAAATTTTATCTTCATGGAGCGGCTTATTAAGTCGTTTGCGATATTCAACAATACCAGTATAAAGCGTCTCATAGACCATAGGATATTGATGTTTAACGTGTTGGGCAAACAATTTGTTCCGGTTATATAAAATGTAGAACGCATTGGGATCATCATCTTCGAGGTAAGTAGTACCGTATAGAGAAGCGATGAGCCAATCGAATTCGGGTATGTCAATTTCCATCTGTTCTGAGAAATTTCTTAAGTAAGTTTCCAGATATGAGACGGAAAGATTAACCGTTGGATTTTTCTTGCGTAACTTATGCAAAGGTTCAATGCCGATGGCGATATTTTTCTTTAAGTAGGGATAAAAAAGTTGGTAGACTACTTCTGAAGTAATTGATAAGCCCTCGAATTCTTTAATATTTTTCGGGAGTATGAAAAATTTTAAAGCATTAAAAAAAGCTTTGAATAGAAGGCTCTCTTCATCTCTAGTGTCAACAAGGTGACCTTGTTTGTAACGGATAATGTTGACAGTAATCATTGTTTTTACAATATCGTAGAAAGCAAAGTCCACGAAGTCCGTCTCCAAATCACTGAATTTCGCCAAAAAAGCGATGACGGAATTGAGCATCTCATCAAAAAGGTATTCCTCGTAATCACGAAAAGGCCAATCGAATACAGTGCTGACTTCTTTGAAATACGCACGGTAATAGTTACGTATATATCGTTCATTGCCAACAAACCGGCAAGGATTGGATTCAATGCGACAGTCATATGCAGAAAAATAATGATTTAACTGATCGATCGTTCGACAGATGGTTGAAGGACTAGATTGTAAAATACTACCCAACTCACTCATACTAAGGCTTTCGTTAAAGAAAAGCTCTTCCAATATTTGAAAAGGTAAGGTTTCTCTCAACAAACCAGAATAATAGTCTTGGATTCCAGTTGAGTAATCACTGATGATGCGGATACCTTTGGGACCGGTCTGGAATCGAATATTGGGATCGTAATTGCGAATAAAGCTAATGTCTTCTTTGAGCGCACGAGTTGAACTATTTAATTGTTTGGATAGCTCAGCGATAGTCATCCAATCGTCTGCTTCTAGAAGCAATTCAATCAGTGAGAGTCTACGATTGTCCGTGGATTTCAAAAAATCTCTCATAATTCTCCTTTCAATGGGGTAGTAACAGGTGATTCTAGGTTATTCGCATCGTCAAACGAGTTTTTGCCTTTGATGATGCGATTTAAGACTGTTTCAATGCGATGAATATCTTTGGAACTCAGATAATGTTTGATGACCAGATTAAATGTATCCGTCATTGGTGGTAGCTTGAAGGTTGAGATAATTAAGTCATAATCTAATTCATCTAAAATCTCTTGCGACAGCAAGTGACTTTCATATGTATCAATCCTAATATTAGGGCTGAGTTCAAAAGACAGCAAATTCTTAAGCATATTCGCATGTGAATAATGCCCATCACTCAAAATCAAGACAGATGTATGTTGGTACTTAGTATATAAATCTAATAGCAAATTTTCCCAATTTGTGAAAAGGATATAAACTAAGTAGTTTACCTTATCTTCATTATCCTCCAGTTTTAATAACCGTCTAAACTCAACCATTGCTTCATACAATTCACGATACACAAAAGGAAATTGATGATTGATAGCTTGGTTAAACATCTTATTGCGGTTATATAATATGTACATTCCATTTGGATCATCATCTTCGATATGGACAGTTCCATATAGTGGAATCATTAGACTAGTTGGGTCAACGTCAATATCAATCACTTTGGATAAAGCAGTTAAAGATGTCGTTAAGTGAGTTAAAGCAGTATCGATGTGGTTTTCTCTCGTTCGGAGTTTATCAAGTTCTTTTAGACTAAAGGCATTCCCCTTCTTAAGATAAGGATACAAAATTTGATAAATATACTCAGTTGTGATTGGAATCCCGTTAATACCCGACATGTTTTTAGGTCTTAAATTGTCAAATTAAGTGCAACACAGTTTTATAAAAGATTTCATAAGGTGTTTTCCAATTCAAACATTTTTTGGGACGTGTATTTAATTTCGTTGCCCAACCTTGTATCTCTTCATCAGTTGC
>NZ_JBGQRB010000071.1:0-5871 GCF_045528645.1 Ruoffia sp. FAM 20857 | reverse complement strand
GTGTCATCGATTGCACACAAACGGAACACGATTCCACGGAAATCCTTACACTACCGAACACCGTTGGAAGTATTTTTGAGTTACTTAGATGAAGCAGTTTTGTCTAGCTTAATTTGACAAATCAAATCTATAAATACTAACTTTGGATACACCGACTTTACTAACATTGCAAAAAGTTAATAAACTGCCTGTTGAACGGCTTTCATCCCACCTTCAATGACGACAGGTTTATAGCCTTTATTAGCTAGAAAAGAAGCAGCTGCAGTTGCGCGATTACCTGAGCCACATAGTGTATAAATCTTCTGGTCTTTATCTAACTTTTGGTAGGTGGAAGGTAAGTCTTCAAGTGGAATATTAATTAAATTCTCTTCAGGGGCAGGACGTGTAATCTCATCAGGATGTCTGAGATCAAGTAAAATATAGTCATCTTCTACTGCAAGAAAATCATGTACGTTGATGGATTTGATTTGTTGTCTGCTTTCTATCGGAATATCGTGTGCTAAAATATATCCTTGAACATCAATAAATCCGACTTCTTGGCTCAATAATTCAAGCTCGTAAATGAAATCTTTTGATTCTTCATTAATAATAAAAATGATAGCTTGATCCGATGCGATAAATGATGAGGCGTACTTTTTGAAATTACTTGGATTAAGATTCAGCGTCTTTGGACCATGTCCAGCTTGATAGTCCAGTTGTCCACGGACATCGATGAGTTGTTGATTATTTATGTGTTTGTAATTGAGTTTTTTCATGGCGATAGTCTCCTTAGATGTTTGTATCGTAAGTATAACGGAGCAATATAGATAAGACAAAATGAAACGATTCTGTTTTTAAAGTTGAGACAAAAAATGAGTATAAGCCTCCCTTAGGAACTTATACTCGTCTTCTAATAAATTATACTGCTAAATATTCTTTACATGCTGCTTCGCATTCACGACACGCTTTAGCGCATTCTTTACAGTGATCGTGATCATGTTGTTCACATTCACTTGCACAAGTATCACAAGCTTTAATACACAACGCAATCGACTCATCTAACAAGGGACTTTGACGATGTGAGAAAGATACAACCATACCACATATATCAGCACAGTCTCGGTCTGTCCGAATACATTCCGCCATCATTTTTACGTCTTCTTCTTGCAAGCATCTATCAAAACAGTGCTCGCAAGCTTTTTGGCATGCCATTACTTTTTCGATTAATTTCTCTTTTGCTTGTACCATAATTTTCCCTCCTTATTTTTCTATTATCTTTATTATTATTGTACAATAAGCTTACTATGTATACGCTTTATCTGCAAATGATATCCATTTACTTAGGCGACCATTCTCGCAAAATGCACTCGTACAGTTTTTCTATCCACTAAACAGTTGTGATAAACTGAAAGATAATAAAAGTAAAAAAATCTGGGAGGTTGATTGAATGAAAGCAGAGATTATATCAGTCGGTTCAAGTTTGTTAAAAGGCTTAGTTGAGAATAAAAATGCAGCTTTTATTGCTCGTAAGTTGACTTCTGTAGGTATTAATGTGACTCAAGCAGTTATGATTGATAATTCTAAAGAAAAGCTATTGGAAACCATTGAGAAAGCAGAGCAACAAGCAGATGTACTCGTGTTTACAGGTGGCTTAGGTCCTGATGAGGACGATATCGTCAAAACAACACTATCAGAGCATCTCGATAAACCACTGGTCTTAGATGATGACACACAAAACCGAATTATTACTTACCATAAAAATTCAGACTTAATCATGCCAAAAAATAACCAACTTCAAGCGCTAACTTTACTTGATTCGATTCCGTTAGTGAATGTCACAGGTCTCGCTTTGGGAATGTTTTATCAATCTGATACCCATACGTATATCTTACTACCAGGACCAACTGATGAATTAAAACCCATGTTTACCGAGAAAGCCTGGCCACTTATTATTGAGCATCTTTTGAATGGACAAGTCGTCTCAACAAAGCTAGTCCGACTGTTTGGTTTAACAATGGCTCAAGCGCAGAGAAATCTCGGTGATATTTTGGTATCTGACGACTCGACATTTATTGAGATTTTTCCAGCGGGTTTAGAGATTGAAGTTCAGATTACTGCGAGAGGTCTTGACGCCGATGAGGTTCATCAACTCATTGCTAAAGCTGAGAGTGAGATTGAAAAAAGTGTTGCTCCTTATATTATTGGCTACGGTGATCAAAATTTACCTAATATTGTAAGAAAGCTACTAAAAGAGAAGGAGCTTAAAATAACTGGGGCTGAGAGTTTAACAGGGGGCGCATTTTTAAGTGATTTGTCGAGCTTATTTGAAGCTGGCCTATTTTTTGATGGAGGGATGGTTACGTATGATGAATCCATTAAAAAAGAAGTTCTAGGTGTAGATGAGGAAGTCATTGAAACGCATGGTGTAGTGAGTGCAGAGTGTGCATTTGAGATGGCTGAAAAGGCACTTGAAGCGTTTGGGGCAGATCTCGCTGTGTCCTTAACGGGAGCGGCAGGGCCAAGTTCACTAGAGGGTGAGATACCGGGAACTGTCTGGATTGGTGTGGCGGTTAAAGAGAAGTCTACTTTTGCGAAGAAATTCCACTTTGGATACAAGCGTAATCAGAACCGTGAATACTCTGTTTGGAGTGCATTTAACCTGATTCGTCAGGTTCTTTTGGACGAAGAGATTGAATCAATAATTTATAAAGAAAAAGTGAAAAAAGATGAATGAAACGCTTGACAAGCAAACGCTTACATGGTACTATGTAGTTAGTAAAGAGAGAGATGCAACTGTAAGTAAAGATTGGCGTTTCACTCTTTACGACAGAACCGTCTTAAAGGTTCGGAGTAGCAGTGAAAGTGCTACTCAGCGTATCAGGACTATCTGTTGTTTACCATAATGCTAGAGGTAACTGTGTAAAGAAATAGCGAAGTCTAGTAGATGTATATAAATGACAGTGGTGTGTATTTAAGTTTAGATGTGCAAGTGTGAAGAAATTTGCATTTCAACAGGTAGTGACCAATACGCAGAAAGTAATGTGGTTCCGATGCAAGAAAAGTATAAATTAACACACAGAAAAACGACACGCAACACACTCGTTTATTCAGATATATAGTACCAAACGGAATGACATTACTAAATTTTTAGGGGAAGGGCATAAAGCCCTTCCTTTTTGTATTGGAATGGATTTGGTTGGCGGCTAGAGTACAATCGCGAATGCGTGTGGCAAGAAATCGCTCAACTCAAGCCAAATGACAATCCCGTTTGTCTCAAGTTCACCCAACTCAAGCCAAATGGCAACTCCGTTTGTCTCGAGTTCATCCAACTCAAGCCAAATGACAATCTCGTTTGTCTCAAGTTCACCCAGCTCAAGCCAAATGACAACTCCGTTTGTCTCGAGTTCACTCAACTCAAGCCAAATGACAATCCCGTTTGTCTCAAGTTCGTCTAACTCAAGCCAAATGACAACTCCGTTTGTCTCGAGTTCACTCAACTCAAGCCAAATGACAATCCCGTTTGTCTCAAGTTCGTCTAACTCAAGCCAAATGACAATCCGGTTTGTCTCGAGTTCATCCAACTCAAGCCAAATGACAACTCCGTTTGTCTCAAGTTCGTCTAACTCAAGCCAAATGACAACTCCGTTTGTCTCAAGTTCACTCAACTCAAGCCGAATGACAACTCCGTTTGTCTCAAGTTCATCTAACTCAAGCCAAACCACCCCGCCATTTGTCTCAAGTCTGCATTTTCCCAACTCCCACAAGTAGTATCACAAGAAAAGTTCTGTAAACTTTGCTAAGATTAGAATAAAGATAAATATAAGCAAAGAGGAGTGAGTGATATGAATATTAATCCAGTAAAAGCCTTTTCTGACAACTATATTTGGGTCATAGATAATGGAACTGATGGAATTATTGTCGATCCTGGTGAGTCAGCGGGTGTTTTAGATTATTTTGACAAAGAAGCATTGGACTTAGCTGCGATTATCTTAACGCATAAACACGATGACCATATTGGTGGGGTCAAAGATGTCTTAGCAAAATACCCAGAGACACCTGTTTATGGACCGAAAGAAACTGCCAGTCTCAACCAAGTTACTGTCAAAGATGGCGATGAGTTTGAATTATTGAACAAAACCTTTAAAGTGTTTAAAAGCGGTGGTCATACCGAAGAGCACATCAGTTACTTAATGGGAGATGACTTATTCTGTGGGGACGCATTGTTCTCAGGCGGTTGCGGACGTGTATTCACCGGGGATTATCAAGCTCAGTATGATGCGCTTCAAACCTTTAAAGCTTTACCAAATGAGGTCAAAGTCTATGCAGCGCACGAATATACAGAAACGAATTTACGTTTTGCTCACGAGACAGATCCAACAGATCCGTCATTTACAAAAGCTTTAGAAGAAGTACAAGCACAAAGAGCAAAAGATCAACCGACTTTACCTTCGACAATTGGAATAGAAAAAGATATTAACTTGTTCCTACAAGCTGAAAACTTAGAAACTTTTATTGAATTAAGAATAGCGCGAGATAATTTTTAAGCATAGTTAAAAGGAGAGAGAATCATGGAACTGATATTCATTCGCCACGCGAAAGCTGAAGAGCGCAGGGAAGGACTCGTTGACATCGACCGCCACCTGACTGATAAAGGGAAGGAAAAATACGCAAAACTACTTCCCGAACTCGAAGAAAAACTCGGGCCACTGAAAGAACGGAACTTTGTCAGCTGGTCAAGTCCGGCTAACCGAGCACAAGAAACTGCCGCACTCGCCGCCGACAAATTAAAGCTTGAGGAACCAAGGATTCATGAATTTATCTATACTGGAGAGATAGAAAAGTTTTTAGAAGCATTAAAAACCGTTCAAGATGATGCGACGTTACTCGTCTTTGGACATGAACCGACTTTAAGTGAGTGGGTATATGAATTCACTGGTGAGTCCCGCCGGATGCGAAAAGGGTCAATGGTTAGTATGGAAGTGACACAAAGAGACCCACTCAAAGCCACATTCAATTGGCAAATCCGTACATAAGTAAGTTGAGTAGGAAAGGAATGTCGACACTGAAACCACAATATTTACAATTACAACCTTCAGCCGCCGATGAAAAACGGTGGGTAGCAGAAATTACGGGCGACGATCCGACCTTTATCCTTAGCCGAGAATTCCAACCCGAAATTGAGCCCGGCGTTTGGGCGATGTATGACGGCTGGTACCAAATTCATGGACAAACGCCTGGGATCACCCCTTTTCAAAAAGAATATGTCCGAGTCTTAGACGGGAAGATGACGCGGAGACTAGATTTCCGTTTTGTTAAAGAACATGTGCCGCAAATAAAAGCAGCGGAACCTGAACGGAAAGAACGTCTAAAGCACCAGATTATTTCTGTGTTCAATGAAATAAAAGCCGAAGTGCCTCATGAACTCGTTGATGAAGCAATCATGCAACAACAAGAAGACTTGGATATGGTCGAAACATCCCAAGAACTCCTAGGTGGGTTGAAAGTGCTATTAAAGCAAAAAGACCGAATCATCAAAAGCTACAAAGAGGCCGTCGAGAACTTTCGTGAAGAATGGTAAGCAAATTTATTAGAGAATTGTCTAGAGAGGCAGTTCTTTTTTTTGTATAAAATATGATCTTATTGTCAACTTAATTTAAGTGTAATTATATCGAAATATTTATATAAAATAGTGTAATATCAAGCTTATTTAATGTAGTTCGCAAGGCAAATAAATTTAATTGCTTTAAATTAAATGTTATATTAAGAATTTGATTTGTCAAATTAAGCTAGACAAAACTGCTTCATCTAAGTAACTCAAAAATACTTCCAACGGTGTTCGGTAGTGTAAGGATTTCCGTGGAATCGTGTTCCGTTTGTGTGCAATCGATGACA
>NZ_JBGQRB010000070.1:0-6160 GCF_045528645.1 Ruoffia sp. FAM 20857 | reverse complement strand
TGGTGAATTAACCATATCAGAAAGGGGGTCTTTTTTCATCACCTAATGGGTGATGAAGCAGATTACTTTAAAGACTATTAAATCAATGTTAGGAAAGACTATTAGTAAAACTATGAATTATTCAGGTAAAAAGATAGATGGGGGTTAATAGTTATGCAAGAGAGAAAAGTTTATATATTATCAATTAAAAGAACCGCAGTAGGAAGTTTTCTAGGGAGTTTATCTGATTTATCACCCGCTGAGATTGGGTCAAAATTATTAGAAAAGATGTTAGAAGAAGACACGATCGTCAAAGACAAGGTGGATGAAGTAATCATCGGGAATGTCTTAAGTGCAGGTCATGGCCAAAATATTGCCCGACAAGTTTCTGTTAACGCAGGCATTTCAATCAATGTACCAGCTTATGGGGTGAATATGTTGTGTGGGAGTGGTCTAAAAGCCATTAATGAAGCATATAACCATGTGAAACTAGGTGATGCGGACTGTATTATTGCCGGTGGAGTGGAGTCGATGAGCCAAGCTAAATTCGCAACGACAGGCAACATTCGAAAAGGAAATAAAATGGGTGCCTTTTCTTTAGAAGACACAATGTTAACAGATGGGTTAACAGATGCCTTTTCAGGAATTCATATGGGAATAACAGCTGAGAATATTGCAAGTAAATTTGAAATCACTCGTGAAGAACAAGATGAATTTGCCATGAATACGCAAGAGAAAGCAAGACTCGCTCAAAAAGAGGGGAAATTCAAAGATGAAATTGTACCAATAACAGTTCAACAACGTCGTCAAGCGGTCGTATTTGAAGAAGATGAATACATCAATCATTCAACAAATTTAGAAAAGTTAAATAAATTGCGTCCGGCTTTCGATAAAGAAGGGTCAGTCACTGCAGGGAACGCATCAGGAATCAATGACGGGGCAGCTTTTGCTTTTGTTGTCTCAGATGCATTCGTTAAAGAACACAACTTAGAACCATTAGTTGAAGTGTTAGGCTTTGGCCAAAGTGGGGTTGATCCAAAAATTATGGGAATTGGACCAGTTAAAGCAATCAATAGTGTCATGAAGAAGACGGGTTTAAGCTTAGAACAGTTTGATGTTATTGAATTGAATGAAGCTTTTGCATCACAATCGATCGGTGTTATGAAGGAATTGACTAAAGATACGAGCTTAACTTATGAAGCACTCGCGGCTAAAGTAAACCCCAATGGTGGTGCGATTGCCATTGGACATCCGATTGGAGCTTCAGGAGCTCGAATAAGTGCCACCTTGATACATGAAATGAAACGCACTGAGTCCGAATATGGACTGGCATCTTTATGTATCGGGGGCGGCATGGGAATTAGTATGGCAGTTAAGAACGTGTAAACAGACCAAAAATGGTCCATATTATATAAAACATCTGAGAAACTCAACAATTCTAGTAAACATTTACCTAGAGTTGTTGAGTTTTTTGTAAAGGATTATAAACGCTAATATATCAAGCTTTATAGCAAATTAAAAAAAGTAGAATATTGGGAAAAATAATTGTGTCTTACTTAAACACCGTGTGCTATAATTTCATCTCGAAAGACAAATTTTCTTTCAAATCGGTTTCAAAGGAGTCAATAATGACAAAAATTTATGCAGAGGAGAATGTGCATATGGTAAAACAAGGTTATAGTGTGGAGTTGCATGGGGTAACAAAATCCTTCGACGATACACAAGTGTTAAAATCCATTGATATGGAATTAGAGAAAGGTAAATTTTATACTTTATTAGGCCCGTCAGGGTGTGGTAAAACAACGATTCTACGTATTATTGCTGGGTTTACAAAAGCATCATCAGGCCAAGTCTTAATCGATGGTACTGAAGTTACGAGAGTTGCAGCAAATCAGCGGAAGGTTAACACTGTTTTTCAAGATTATGCACTTTTCCCGCATATGAATATCTTTGATAACATCGCTTTTGGCTTGTCTGTCACAGGAGTCGATAAAGCGACGATTAAGGAGAAAGTTTCAGAAATGTTACGTTTAGTGCGCTTAGAAGGGTTTGAAGAGCGTTACATTGATGCGTTGTCAGGTGGACAAAAGCAACGTGTAGCGATTGCGAGAGCACTGATCAATGAACCAGATGTTCTTTTATTAGATGAGCCCTTGTCTGCGCTAGATCTAAAACTTCGAACAGACATGCAATATGAATTGCGCGAATTACAAAGACGTTTAGGAATAACGTTTGTCTTTGTTACTCATGATCAAGAAGAAGCTTTAGCTATGTCGGATTGGATTTATGTCTTAAATAACGGTGAAATTGTTCAATCAGGAACACCCGTCGATATTTATGATGAGCCGATTAACCGTTATGTCGCAGACTTTATTGGTGAGAGTAATATTGTAGCTGCGAAGATGATCGAAGATTATCGGGTTGAATTTGTCGGTCATACGTTTGACTGTGAAGATGGTGGGATACCAAGTGGTGAAGCGGTAGAGGTTGTTATTCGCCCCGAAGACGTTGAAATTACGTCACCTGAAGCAGGTCAATTGATTGCTAAAGTAGATACTCAATTATTCCGTGGTGTCTTTAACGAAGTCATTGCTTACGACGAAGATCATAATGAATGGATGATTCATACAACTAAAAAAGTTGAAACTGGTTCTCGAATCGGATTGCGATTCGGTCCAAGCGATATTCATGTGATGCGTTTCAACGAATCTGAAGAAGATTTTGATGCCCGTTTAGAACAGTATGAAGACTAGAGGTGGGCAATGAATACGAAAAAACATCATTTATTAGCGATACCGTATTACTTATGGATTATATTGTTTGTCATTGCACCGATTCTTTTATTATTGTATCGGTCATTCTTTAATATCGCCGGTCAGTTTACTTTTGATAATTATATTCATTATTTTACGAATCGAAATTATTTGGTTATGACTGCTAGCTCATTTTTATATGCTTTTTTAGTCACATTGGTCACACTTGTTATTGCGTATCCAATGGCGTATTTTTTAACAAAGACAAAGCGTAAAGATTTGTGGCTATTGTTGATTATCTTACCTACGTGGATAAACTTATTACTTAAAATCTATGCCTTTATTGGGATTTTAAGTCAAACAGGACCAATTAATTCATTTTTAACGAATTTAGGTTTTGAATCACAACAGTTATTATTTACGAATATTGCCTTTTTATTAGTGGCGGCCTATATTGAATTACCGTTTATGTTGTTGCCAATCTTTAATTCGATTGATGAGATACCACATTCACTGATTGAAGCAAGTACGGACTTAGGATCAAGTGAATGGGTGACAGTGAGACGAGTAGTGATGCCATTATCGATGCGTGGAGTGAGAAGTGGTGTTCAAGCAGTATTTATCCCTTCTCTATCTTTATTCATGTTAACGCGTTTAATCGGTGGGAACCGAGTCATTACCTTAGGAACAGCAGTGGAACAGCATTTCTTAGTGACCCAAAACTGGGGAATGGGTGCCACGATTGGTGTTGTCTTAATGGTTTCAATGGTATTAGTTATGTTCCTTACTCGTAGCCGTAACGATCAAGGAGGTGCAAGTAATGACTAAAGGAAAATTTAAGTGGTCAAACTTATACATTATCGCAGTATTTATTATATTGTATTTGCCAATTGGATATTTAATAGCCTATTCATTCAATAGTGCTGGGAATATGTCTGATTTTACAGGCTTTACTTTAGAACATTATCAGACATTATTTGCTGATCAGCGGTTATTATCATTTATCATGAATACGTTTATCATTGCCTTACTGTCAGCGACGATTGCGACAGCGATTGGAACTTTTGGGGCGATTGCCATTTATTATGCGCGCTTGAATAGTCAGCGGCAATTTTTATTGAATACGAATAATGTCTTGATGGTCACACCAGATGTTATGATGGGGGCAAGTTTCTTAATATTATTCTCTAGTATATTGCCACTTCGTTTAGGTTTTTGGAGTGTCCTTTTGGCTCACGTAGCTTTTAGTATTCCAATTGTTGTGTTAATGATTTTACCTCGTTTATATGAGATGAATCCGAACATGATTACTGCGGCCCAAGATTTAGGGGCGACGCATTGGCAAATATTATCACGTGTCGTTATACCAAGTATTGTTCGTGGTATTGTATCTGGTTTCTTTATGGCTTTTACCTATTCACTCGATGATTTCGCGGTAACATTCTTCGTTACTGGGAACGGCTTTAGTACTGTTTCGATCGAAGTGTATTCAAGAGCGCGAACAGGTATTAGTTTAGAAATTAATGCTTTAAGTACATTAATGTTTGTACTCGCGTTAGCTTTAGTCTTTGGTTATTATCAAATCCAAACGAGCGATCAAAGACGTATTCGTAAACAAGCCAATAAAAAAGTAGGTGGTCTGCGATGAAACAATTAATGACCATGTTATTAGCGATTTTACTGATTGTTGCTGTGTTATTTGGTTTTAGACATCAGTTAGAAAGTAGTTTAGGACTGACAGATGGCAATACGATTGTCTTTTATAACTGGGGAGATTACATTGACCCAGAATTATTGACTCAGTTTGAGGAAGAGACAGGTTATTCGGTTATCTATGAAACCTTTGATTCGAATGAAGCGATGATGACGAAGATTGAACAAGGCGGAACACGTTATGATGTAGCAGTTCCTAGTGAGTATATGATTGAACAAATGATTGAAGCAGACTTGTTACAAGAGATTGATCATTCATTGTTACCTAACTTAGAGAACATTAATCCGCGGTTCTTGGATTTAGAGTTTGATCCGAATAACCGTTTTTCGATTCCGTATTTTTGGGGAACATTAGGTATTATCTACAATACGAATTATGTTGATGAAAGTGAAGTTCAACAGTGGAATGATTTGTGGAATCCGAAATTCCGTAATAATATTATGATTTACGATGGGGCGAGAGAAGTTTTAGGCGTTGGTTTACAATCACTTGGCTATTCATTAAATGAAACAGATAGTACAAGATTAAGAGAAGCAACGAACAAGATGAAAACTTTGATGCCAAATATATTAGCCCTTGTTGCAGATGAGATGAAGATGCATCTTGGTAACGAAGAAGCGATGATTGGGGTGACGTTCTCTGGAGAAGCGTCCATGGCAATATGGGAGAATCCAGAACTTGCGTATGTCTTACCAGAAGAAGGGTCAAACCTTTGGTTTGATAATATTGTGATTCCTCATAATGCACAAAACGTTGAAGGGGCACATGCTTTAATTGATTTCTTACTTCGACCAGAAGTAGCAGCGCAAAATGCTGATTACGTCGGTTATTCAACACCGAATGAAGCGGCGACGGCTTTAATGGATCCAGAAGTCATTTCCGATGAAGCCTTTTATCCAAGTGAAGATGCTTTAGATAAATTGGAAGTATATCGTGGATTAGGGCAAGAGAAATTAATTGAATATAATGATTTATTCTTAGAAGTGAAGATCGAACCAAGAGACTAAACGGTTTTCCAATAAAAAATAAGAGGATTGATAGATGGTGAGTTATTAGACTTTTCCATTTATTCAATCCTCTTTTGTTGTTATTTAATATATTTGTAATCTTAAAGGAGAATCTTTACATAAAATTTACGAGAAACTTTCATTAAATTTATATTAGCTTGGTATGATAGTAGTAACAAAAGAGGAGGATGGATAATGGTGCTATTGGACAAGCTAAATATTGACATATCACAGAAAAAATTTACCAAAGCTTCATCCTTTATTATTGAACGATTTGTCGTACCTGAAGATCAAGATGGGCTTATTTTGTCATTTCAAATGGCCTATGATTACATTAACTTAATTCTAGTGTATGATAGCAATTATAATTTGAGAGCAGAGACAACTCAAATATACGAGAGACGTGTCATTAAAATTCACGAGAAGGACCTCTATACAAGCAATGAAGCTAAGGCAGGGTTAATTCCTGAGGGTGAGTGGATTATTGCTTTTGAAATCAATAATGAGGAGTTGCCTGACGTTGAATCTTTATGCACGATTGAAGTGACAAGTCATTAATATTTATTAAAATAATGAAAATCTATAAACCTGAATAATTCATAGTTTTACTAATAGTCTTTCCTAACATTGATTTAATAGTCTTTAAAGTAATCTGCTTCATCACCCATTAGGTGATGAAAAAAGACCCCCTTTCTGATATGGTTAAT